>VFKD01000466.1 GCA_009885735.1 bacterium | reverse complement strand
CGAAGCGCATAGAGCCTGGCGAGCCGACGGTGCGGAATGGAGGCTTTCGCACTCGTCGCTGCGGCGCTCTTGTAAGCCTTCTCGGCCTCCTCGATCTTGCCGGCGTTCCACTGGGCATCGCCCACGGCCACATGGTTCGCCGCATCCGCTGGATCAAGTTTCAACGCCTCAGCATAGGCCGAGAGTGCGCCGGGAGAGTCTCCGGTATCTTTTAGGCAGTCCCCCAGAAGGCGGTGCAGCGCCGCCTTGTCCGGCTGTATATCAACAGCTCGCCTTGCCTCGGCGAGCGCCACAGTGTCCCAGCCACGCTCGCGATATGCCACAACCAGGTCGTGCCGCAGCCTCACGTCACGCGGCTTTTCGTCCAGCGCGTGCTTGAGGCTGATGATCATGTTCGCGGCGTCGCCCTGCCGCCTGAAGCGGTCCACCAGAATCTCGTTGGCAGACGGTGCATCGGGCCTGGGGGCCGCCTTTACCGGTTCCGGCGCAGGAGCTGCAGTTGGCGCCGGCTTGACCGTCGAATCTGGAGGAGTGGAAGGCTTAGCCTTGCCCTTGTCTTTCGGCTCCACCACTGTGATGACTGGGGGCGCAGCTTCCACCGGATTGCCGGTAACGCGCTCGGCTATCGCTGCACATTGAGCGCGAATTCCCTCAAGCGGGGACGGCGTCCTGCCCGGCACCATGTAGGGGCTCAGCGTGGCAGTAAACACGGTAGTCCATGCAGCCTGTCCCGTTTGGCTCTCCATGACTGCCTCGGCAGCAATACCCTGCTTTGTTCGTTTGCCCGTAACCCGAACGGTGTACCTGACGCCAAGTGCTGCAGCCACGCGGTGCAGGCCCTCCTGCGAGAGTGGCACGGTAACGTCCCCCACCTTCAGCCGCTTATCCGCAAGGGCATCGCGTATCGCTGGGCTTGCCTCGCTAAAGCGGATGCACTTGAACCTGCCGGTACCATCGATTGCCTGAGCAAGGGTGAGCGACATGTCGATGTCGTCCTTGCGGTCTCCCGATGACGGCTGCTTCACCACCAAAATAAGAGGCGGCGAGGACGCCTGGGCAGTTGCCTGGGCGGGAACAATCGCCGCCAGCAGTCCCGCCAGAATGGTAAATCGCGCTACTTGCATGCCAGAATCCCCGCTTCCGACGACTTGATGCCCTGGTTCGCGGCCTCTGTGTTGCGGCCTGCGGTTACCTGCTCTTTGAACATGCGAACTGCGTTCGAGTAGTGGTTTATCGCACTCTCTTTGTCATCCAAGTTCTGGTAGCAGAGCGCAATCTTCTGGTGAATCTGGGCCGCGTCATCGCCTGCCCCGTCCAGAGCGCGAATGTACTCCGCCACCGCGCGACGGTAGTTGCCCTGAAGCTGAAACTGAAGGGCTGCGGAGCGCAGCGCGCGTGAGCCACCGATGGGGGTCGCTGCATTGGCCGGTGCGGCCCCCTGCTTTGGCGGCTCGGCGGGGTCGTTGTCTGGAGTCACAACGATCTCAATGGTGCCGGGCCCCTTCGTCGGCGGCTTCGTGCCTGCCGACGAACCGTCCGGCGCAGAGCTGCCAGGGTCGCGCTCGGGGAGAATAAACGTGTTGTCGTTCGGGCGGCGGCCAGGGGCAACCCGAGGGTCGTTCTCCATTCGGCCCGGTTGCCCTACGTTGATGCCGGCAGGAGGGGTCTGGCGGACCGGCCTCATTGCGCCTGGATCGCCCTGAGCATGCGTGGATGCCGCCGCCGCTCCGGGCGGCGAGGTCGTGGGCCCAACGGGTGGGGCCTGTACAGCCGGTCCTGGCTGACCGGCGCCGGACTGCATTGCCACATTCACCGGGCGCTGGACGCCCACGGCGGGCTGCTGCAATCCTCCGGACACCATTCCCGACCCGACAGGCAGCCCCGACGTGCGGCGCT
>VFKD01000686.1 GCA_009885735.1 bacterium | reverse complement strand
GCGCTGGCGACAGCAATCTCGTGGCACTGCTTGGACATCTCGCGAGGATGCGGATTTCAACGCAGGGATCTGCCCGAGTGACAATAGTGTCGGAGCCTCTCGCGGATGCTGCGGCGCTTACGGCGACGTTCTCGGGATTGTCGCCGGATTCTTCCGCAATTGAGAAGCAGGTGCGTGATGTGCTGTTGGCCCTCGCGCGCGTGCTCGCAAGCCCAGATGAGATTCGCGAGGCCGCAAGGCGAGTTGCGGGTGCGCGGCTCTCCCTCGCTGAGACTTACGAGGGTCTTGCACGGCTGCTCGCGGACGCGATGGACTCAGATGACCTTGCCGTGCCAACAGACGCCCTCTCTGTCATCTCGCCAGACCTACCAGAGAGGATTCGGCAGATGGCAGCTAGACTGACAAAGACCGCAGCGCCTGAGACTCCGAAGCCATGAGGTCAACGTTCGGTACAAGTTTCATTCTCAAAGCCGTACTCTTGCTTGCGGTCCAGCGAACTGCGGTCGCTGCGAGCGACGGACCCAAGGTCACGACCTTTCCGACTGGGCTACGGCTTGTGACCATCAAGGAGCGCGAAACCAGGCAGGTCGGCATCGCATGCGTGGTCCGGGCAGGCACCGCCACGCCGCAGCCCATCGCCGGCCTCGGAAGCCTCGTCTCGAAGTGCCTTCTCGGGGCGGGAACCAACCTCTCGGCACATGCGGTCGCGCTCGAGATTGGAAACCTTGGCGGCAGCGCCTCGGTAACCTGCGAGGCGGAATACACCACGATCCGGGTGATGACGAACCGCGCGGGAGCGAGGGATGCGCTCTACCTCATCCTCCAGGCAGTTTCGAATGCCACGCTAGACGATGAGGCGATATCCCGCGCTCGTGCCATTGCATTGAAGGACGCGCAGAATGAAGCGCAGCTTCCGTACCCTGTGGCGGACGTAGCGATTCGCAGCGCCATCTACACGGACGGGCCGCACCGCGAGTCTCGCTTCGGGTCGGAAGAGTCGCTTCGGCGCATCACTCCACGGATCGCCTCAGATTTCTATGCGTCTCAATACACCCCACGCAACACCGTCATCTCAGTGGTGGGTGACATCGACCCCGCCGAGATCTCTGGGCTTGTCGAAGTGCAGTGGGCTCAATACAACCGGCTTGGCGCCGCCGAGCCGTTCGCGTCCAAGACTGCAGCACCTCCGGAGTGGATACGCACCGTACGCCGATGTGCAACGAAGACGGCGCTTGCGGTAGAGGGGTTTGCCGCGCCGGGCCGTGGCGACGAGGACAATCCGGCTGCCTCGGTGCTGGCCACTGTGATTGGCGGCGGCAAGGGCTCCAGGCTCTTCCGAAAGCTGCGAGACGAGCATGGCTTGGGGTACTCGGTTGGGGCCGACCTTGCGCCATTGCACGGTGACAGCAATCTGCTGGTCTATGTCGAGTTCGACCCCGCCCGAGTCGGCTCCGACGGACTCCAGGTCGATCCGAAGCGGGTTCAGCAGATTCTCGCCAGCATCGTGCAATCCGTAGTGACCGAACCGCCAACTGACGCCGAAGTGAAGAGAGCCGCGAAGTTCATCTCAGGACAGCTTCTTGTGGGCCAGATGCGGTTGAGCGCACGTGCAGCAGCGGCCGCAGTCGATCTCGCCTTGGAAGGTGATCCAGAGTGGTCGCGGAAGTTTGTCGAGCGCGTGAGATCGGTTACAGCGGACCAGGTGAGGTCACTTGCGGCGCGCATGCTGAAGTCCGGAGTCCGCTGCCTTGTGCTGCCCAAGTAGCCGATATTCCACTTCTCTAAACCGTCTTACTCGCCGTACCCTTCTCTGGGCTGCTGCCGCGCCGCTGGCTGCCGGATGCCATCCTCGCGCATCCACCACTCGGCAGTTGGTTATCTGGGCGGCCGTGACGGGCATTGAGGAGCAGGGCTTTCTCCGACTCTGCCGGAGGTTCGAGCGCGAGCATGCCGGAATTACTGTCCAGCTCGTAGGGTCCACCAATGCGGACAAACTCATTCGAGCCGTAGTGGCAGGTGCGCCTCCCGACATCGTCTACCTCTACGGTACCTCGCTCGTCGGTCCGCTGGCAGCGAATGGCGCCATAGCAATGCTTGATGACCGATTTCGTGAATCTGGACTGCATGCGGACGACTATTTGCCCGGCACTATCCCCCAATCGTCTTGGAACGGCAAAATCTACGCCATGCCGGTCACGCGAGACTCGTATGCGGTCTATTGCAACCCTCAGGTTCTCGGTGAGTGTGGATTCCCGACCCACCGCGGGCCAGACACGCTCGAAGAGCTCGAGCTGATGGCACGGGAGATCACCGCGAGAAATCGCGACGGATCCCTTCGACGCATCGGAGTGCGGCTGCCCGACGACCATGCGGTCCTTATGAGCGCCTATGGGGCCACGCTCTACGATGAAGCTGCCGGAGCCATCACCACCGATGCGGACGAGAGCATCTCCGCGCTCGAAGGGCTCATTCGCCTGATGGACGCACAGGGCGGCTATTCGCGAGTGCGAGCATTCAGCACCGGCATTGGCCGCGAAGCCTCCGCGCAGAGCCCCATTGCAAGCGGCAAGGCGGCCATGTATATCGGCGGCGAATGGAACGCGATGTATCTTTTGCGCCACTCGCCGGAGACCGACTACTTCGTGGACAAGCTGCCCCATCCCGCGAAGCGACCGGACTTGCGGAACATGGCCTGGCAGGACGGTGACGTGATGATGCTGCCGCAAGGCGCAAAGTCACCGGACGCCGCTTGGGCGTTCATGCGCTGGATGCAGAGGCTGCCGCAGCAAGAGGAGTATGCGGCGGCGATGAGCAACCTGCCGGCGATCAAGGCCGGAGTGCACTCACTTCGCATCACGCAGGGCTCAAAGGCACGCGAGACAGTCGGCTTCATCCTCCGCGAAGTTGCTGCGGTATCGAAGTGCCCAAGGTTCTTCCCCACGCTGCCGGTGACCCAACTCTACCGCGACACGCTTCAGTTTGCGGTGCAGACTGCGATGCTGAAGCAGAAGACTCCGCAGCAGGCCCTGCGGGACTGCAGGCTGCGGGTGCAGGCAGAGCTGGATAAGTATAGGGTGCATGCGCCTTGATACCATGCGGCACACGGTGTACGGAGCCCCAGCCGTATTGAGCCCCTTCAGCTTGTCACCCTGAACGGAGCTTCAGCCGTATCGAAGCGGAGTTGAAGGGTCTACTTCCATTAAGAGCGCTAATCCTGGTACCTCAAGACCGGGCGAAGCATCCGCTCTCAGCCTAGTCGAACTGACGAAAGCGAATCGGGCGGACGCTTAGCCCCTACGGACCGCGACCGCCGGATGCGAACGGCTCCGCAGTAAGTACATCGGCTAGACTCTACGGACCGTGGCTGACCAATGCGAACGGCTCCGCACTACTTACGGAGTCTAGTTCGCCGCGCTCAGCATCCCCTCAATCATCTTGCGGACCTTCTCGTGCTTCTCGGGCGTGTAGCCGATCTCGATGTGCCTCACCTTGCCGGACTGGTCCAGGATTACGTAGTGCGGAATTCCGCTCACGCCGTACAGTCCAAACGCGGCTCGATCCACATACGCTACCGGCCACGGCAGGGAGTGAAGAGCAATGAAGTCCTTCATCTTGGCGAACTCGGTATCCTTGGGCAGGTCGTTCTTCGGGCGTCCCTCCTGCTCATAGTAGCCATAATACGTAGTGAGGCCCACTATCTCGAGGCCCTTGGAGTGCAGTTCGGCATACATCTTCTTCATGTCTGGGAATGCTCGCTTGCAGGGCGGACACCAGTGCGCAAAGAAATCGAGCAGGACCACCTTGCCGCGATAGGACTCTAGTCCGCCGTAGTCACCATACCCTCGCTCCTGCACGAGCGCGGGAGCCTCCGTGCCGGGCAGCTTGATCTGCGTCGTGAGTGAGTCGAACTGCTTCGCCATCGTGCTTCCGGCGGAGAGCTGCGCTTTCGCGCCGTCGATAGCCGCGAGAGCCTCGGGCTTCTTGCCTGCGCCCGACAGTAGTTCGGCGGTGGAGCGACCAACATACATCACAGCCTGGTCACGCCTTTGCTTGTCTGGGTCTGTTGTGACATCTGCCGCCGGTGGAATGCCCTGGCCCGCAGCCTTTATCGCAGCAAGCGCCTCATCCGCGCCGAGCTTCGCCGCCAGGGTGTCGGAATACTGATTCGCCACCATAATGGCGTGAAGCATCGCGATCGAGGGTGACGGCGGCTTGATCTCGGCAAGCAGCGCCTTGAGTCTTGCAGCGTCGCCCTTCCGGTTCACCAGGGAGAGCAGCATCGACTGTGCGTTGTACTTTGGCTCGGGCGCGGGCGACGAAGAAAGGAACCGCTCGCACGCGGCCTCCTGCAGCTTGACCTCATTCCCGGCCTGATAGAGCTGCGCAAGTGCCAGGCACTTTGCCGCATCGACGTTAGCGACCTCGAGCCCCTCAACCGCCTTCTTTGCTCGCTCAACCCTCTCCTTCAGGATCGCCGCACGGTCCGCAGTGGGCGGGTTTGTGCGCGTCTTGGCAAACTGCTCCGAATACCATGTGTTCAGGTCCTTCAGCGCTACCTCTGGGTCAGTGTCCGCGAGGTGAAGCGCACCTGCACACACCCCGAGCGCCAAAAGTCCCACTGCCGTCCAACTAGCCGTTCTTCGCATCTCAAGTCCTCCTCTTTGGTGAGCTTGCTAATCGACTGCTGAACTGAATGCCTCTGCCGAATCCGATGGTTTCAGGTAATCCGACAGCCGCTTTCCGCTTAACGCCACGAGAACATCTGCAAAGCCCCTCAACTCCACGGCGCCATCTTCTGCCGTGAAGTGCGTCACCCGAACCGGAAACGGCAGCTTCGAGAAATCGAACCCGTCCGAAAGCTTAGCTGCCAGCCACCGCAGTGCAACGGCCGGAAGGGGCACCGGCAGCCCTAGAATCGTCATGGTGTTCGGCTCGAAAACAAGCTGCTCGACAGACGCAAGCCTTGGATTCACGGACACCGTGTATGGGAACTCTCGCCCCAATATTCGCCGAGTTGCCTTGGCGACGAGCTTTCCGTTACTCACCGTGACGCTCTTGATGCGCGTAGGTTCTGCCTCCTCGGCAGGCGCCTCTTGCAGGTAACGATTAAGGTCTGCTTCGGTTATGCGCGCTCGAAAGGTGGTTACTCCCACCTCGGTCACATGGTCGCGCTCTATTCGCATGTCGCGCATGACGATCTCGAGGACCTCGCACGTAATCGTATCCCGCAGGCGAACTCCTGAGCCCGTAATGGTCAGTTGTTCGATGCGGCCCGCAACTGTCCTCTCCGCGGGATTGTCAATGTGCGCAAGCCACTTCGTGGCGGGACCCAGCAGAGTTGCAAGCTGGTCGCGGACACGCCGCTCGGCAGCGCGATTTACCACACGGGTACACCCAAGCAGCGAAGTGAAGGCGGCAAGCAAAACCGCAGCCAGCCCGAGCCGCATTTTGTTCATTCGACTACTTGGACTTCAGCGGGCGCATCCAGATGTTCTTGAAGCTCGCTTCGGTGCTGTTGCTCTCGCCATGGCAAAGCTGAAAGCCTATGGCGCCCGTGAGGTGGCCCTTTTCGTCCACAACGTCCACCGTCTTGACGCCGTTCAGCCATACCTCGATCTTATGGCCCTGGGCAACGACGAAGTAGTGGTTCCATTTCTCCTTGTTGACTATCTTGGCGGCTTCTTCCTTCGGATAGCCTGCAACCATCCCTCGGCCACGCTCATCCCACAGGCAGCCCCAATAGCCTTCGCCCATGTCCACCTGGTATCCCGGCACGTCGTCGAAGCTCGTCGGCTTGGTGCGGATGCAGAGCCCGGAGTTGTAGCCCACAAGCTTCACATCAAGGTGCAGTTCGAAATCGCTATACTCCTTCTCGGAGTACATGTAGTGGTGGTCTTTCGTCCCCGGAGTGAATCCCGTGAGCACGCCGCTCTTGAGCTCCCAACGGTCCGCCTCGTAGTTGAAGCCGGTCATGTTGCTGCCCTTCAGAAGCTGCACCCATCCATCGCCTCGGGGCTTTCCCTTGGCGACAGTTCCGGGCGGCGGTGCGGGCTTCTGGGCGTAGACGGCTGACGCAACACAATTCATAAGCAGCAGAGCAGCACTGGGCAGCAGTAATCGTCTTAGCATTCCGGTCCCCTCTTCTTATAGATCCATGTTCGAGCTGTGCCCTGGAAACGCCTTTGCACTCGGATCGGTGTGGACCTTGGCAAAGTTCACCGCGATGCAGACCTCACCCACTCCTGTGGCTATGAGCTTCAGCTTTCCGTCGTAGGTGCAGATGTCGCCGGCCGAGTAAACTCCCGGCAAATTCGTCTGCATACGCGAATTCACCACGATGCTGTTGCCCTGTAGCTCAAGCCCCCATGTTCGAATTGGACCGATGTTCGCGGAGAACCCGATGTTGAGCAGGCAGGCATCGATCTCCAGATTCTCGTCTATTCCGGTCCGATTGTCGAACACGACTGCGCTCTCGATGTGCTCGCCACCCTCAACTCGTCGCAGTTCGTAGAATAGCTTGGTCACAACCTTCGACCGGTTGAAGAGCCAGTCCACCGTCTCCTCATGTGCCCGAAAGCCATCACGCCGATGGACAAGAGTGACGCTGCCGGCAAGCGGCTCCAGGTTCATCGCCCAGTCCAGCGCGGAGTCCCCGCCGCCCACGATCAGCAGACGCTTCCCTTCAAACTGCGACTTGTTTCGCACAAAGTAGTGTACGCCGCGCCCTTCGAAATCCTGTACTCCCGGCGCGTCAAGCCGCTTAGGCGCAAACGCTCCGGCGCCGGCGCAGATGACGATCGTCTTCGTGTGATGCGTTGCTTTGTCCGTAGTGAGCACGATAGACTCATCGGGCAGACGCTCGAGGGTCTCAACGCGTTCCCCAAGCGCGACCGTGGGACCAAATCGCGTACCCTGCTCAGACATCTCCTCCGCCAGGTCGCGGGCCAGAATCTTCGGGAAACCCGGCATGTCGAAGACGTTCTTTTCCGGATAGAGGGCAGAGAGTTGCCCTCCAAGCTCCGGCAGGCTGTCAATCACCTTGGTCTTCATCCCGCGCATTCCGGCGTAGAAAGCCCCAAAGAGCCCTACGGGTCCGCCGCCAACGATTGTTACGTCAAACAGGTCATCGCTCAAATCATGCGATCCTTAATAGTTTAGATTTAGTCCGGCGCGTATCGGCACCCGTTGCGCTCGGTCTCCCAGAGCGTGACCGCGGTGACCGGAAGGTTGCGCGCGGCAAGCTGCTCGTAGATCCAGCGCGAGAGGTTCTCGGCGGTGGTGGGAACGTCCAGCACGTCGTTCAGATAAGTGTGGTCGGGCAGGAAGGAGTTCAGCACGTCCTTAAGGTCCGCGAAGTCGCAGAGCATACCGATCTCGTTGAGCTCCGTTCCGGCGAACTCCGCCTGCACTCGGTAGCCGTGTCCATGAAGCCGCGCGCACCTGCCCTTGTGGCCGGGAATGTCGTGCGCGGCCTCGAACGAGGCTGAGACAATGAGGGTGAACATCTACTCGCGCGTCCGATCGCTTGTGCCACGCTCTCCACAACCTGTCACCCTGAGCGAAGCCGCAGCCGTATCGCGGCCCCCACAACCTGTCACCCTGAGCGAAGCCGCAGCCGTATCGCGGCGAAGTCGAAGGGTCCGGCCGTAGAAATCCTGACACGCCCGGATGCTTCGGCTCCGCTTCCAAACGGCGGAAGCTCCGCTCAGCATGACATTGGGAGCACTACGGCCGTTCTGCGTTGACCTACTCACTTTGCGACGTGCTCCACGCGAATTGTGGATGAGATGCCACCTCGCACAGTGAATAGCCCCGTCACCGTCATGCGCCGCGGCGCACACAGTGCAACCAAGTCGTCCAGAATCTTGTTGATAACCGCCTCATAGAAGATGCCCTGCTGCCTGAACGAGTAGAGGTAGTACTTGAGCGACTTCAGCTCGACGCAGAGTTGGCCCGGCACATATTCGATGGTGATGGTGGCAAAGTCCGGAAGGCCCGTGATGGGACAGACGCTGGTGAACTCTGGGCACGAGTGCGTGATGGTGTAGTCGCGGTTCGGATAGGGATTCGGGAACGCTTCTAGTCCGTCGGTGCGTGTTGACCCGCTGTGTTGCCCAGTGTCGCTCATAATGTAGGAATTGTACCCGCCCTGGCGGCCACTAGCCATGATCGAAGTCGGTGTGAGATGCGACAATCGGTCTTAACTGCAATGCAAAAAATGTGCTGCAGACCCCTTGACAATCTCACGGCGAGTGACGATAATATCGTCAGACTATGAGAGGAGGTGGTGACTAGATATGCATTTTAGTCCACGGAGGTGCGGGGAGGGCTAGGGGCCGTTTTAGCCTCTGGGTCATGAACGGTGCCTCTCTCGCCGTTCCTCGCTGAAGCCGGCCCGCGCATTTTGCGCGGGCTGGCTTCGATTCTGGGGGTCCTTGAAGGGTTGTTTTACAATGGCGCCAACGCTCCGCCGTCATTTGCGCGAAAGCAGGAACAAGAGCGAGACTGGATTCCCGCTAAGGACATGCGGAAGTCGGGCTAGCGACATAAGGGAATGACGTGGGCGGGAATGACGGTTTGACGGTCTGCACCGCTCGTCAGAGCAATGTGAAGAGTGTAGGCTAGTGGAGAGCTCGTTCGAGGTCCCCGAGCAGATCGTCCGCAGTCTCCAGGCCAATGTGGAGTCTCGCGCCCCACATGGTGCCTCGCCCCTGCACACCATGTGGCGCGCCGGGAGGACTGGAAGGCAGCGTTACGGGAATAGCGAGGCTCTCGAACCCGCCCCAGCTCACTCCGATGCCGAAGTACCGCAGTCGGTTCACAATCGCAAAGGCCTCTGCCTGCCCTGCATCCTTAAGTGAGAAGCTCAACAGCCCGCTCGCACCTCGCATCTGCTTGCACGCAAGCTTTCGCTGAGGATGGCTATCCAGGCCAGGGTAGAAGACGTGAGCTACTCTCGGATGGCCTTCGAGGTACTCCGCAACTCGAAGCGCACTCTGCTGGTGCCGCTCCATACGAATCGCCAGCGTGCGCAGCCCACGAATCATCAGCCAGGAGGCAAATGGGTCGAGCACCGCGCCCAACAGCTGCCCCTCGCTCGCGCTGAGCTTGGCAATACGTTCCTTCGAGCCTGCCACCACTCCCGCGACGATATCGCTGTGGCCGCCAAGATACTTGGTGGCGGAGTGCAGCACCAGATCCACTCCCATCTCTCTCGGATTCTGAAAGTAGGGTGACGCCCACGAATTGTCGAGAGTTGTCGCGATATCGCGCTCCTTGGCAACCGAAACTACTGCCTCAATGTCCTGCAGCCCGAAGACCATCGACGACGGAGTCTCAAGATAGATCAGGCGCGTGTTTGGCCGCAGCGCGTCCACAAACTCCTGCGTGTCCGTGCCCTCCACGAAGGTGACGCTCACGTCGAAGCGGGCAACATAGTCCGTGAGGAACAGGCGCGTCGGGCCGTAGGCGGCTTCAACCGCGACGACGTGGTCACCCGCGTTCACACAGCTAAGGATGGCGGCGGAAACCGCCGCCATTCCACTCCCGAAGCAGCGCGCTGCTTCGGCCCTCTCCAGCGCGGCAATCTTGGCCTCGAGCACGTCCGTTGTTGGATTCGCACAGCGGGTGTAGTCGTAGACATCAGGATAGAGCGAACCTCGCCGAACAAAGCTCTCGCAGTCCGGCGCGACAAACAGTGAG
>VFKD01000288.1 GCA_009885735.1 bacterium | reverse complement strand
TTTCTTGAACGTGCGTGGAGTTCCGAGCAGCGTGCCTGGACCTCTCACCTTGAAAAGGGGGTCCGAATCCAGGTTCGGCATCGGCTGACCGTGCCGTTTTGTCAGTTCGGGCTTAGGGTCGAAGGTATCTACCTGGCTCACTCCACCATACATGAAGAGGAAAATGCAGGCCTTCGCCTTCCCAGGAAAGTGCGGCTCGCGAGGAGCCATCGGAGCGAGGCGACGGTCCGGTGTGTCCGCCGAGGCAGGCTCGAAGAACCCGTCCGACGCGAGCATTGAGGTGAGCGCGGTGGCAACGATTCCGCCACCCATCTGCCACAGCATCTCGCGGCGGGTCCGGCCACAAGGGGTGAATGGGGTCGGCGAGTACTCTGCGTCTTGGCGTGGATCCGGCATCGAATCGTCTCTCCTCGCATTAGCGGTCCAGGGCGACACTATCATTATATCACTCTGGGCCTTGTGAGACTAGAACCCGAACGATATGCCGCCTCCAGCGCCTCCGCCCTGACGGAGCGCCGTGCGAATGATGAGGTCGATCACACCTGTCTGATTGAAGAGCCAGACTGCCGCACCCGCACCTGCAAGCGAGGCCAGTACGTAGGCTCCCCGTCGTCCCGTTCTGGCCGCAACGGCCACGCCCATTATTGGACCCACAGGCAGCCAAAAGAGATAGACGACGGCGGACTCAATCCCAAGAAATCCGAGCGGAACTGCGCAGAGCCAGATGGGCAGGATGATGCCGAGGGTAACCGCACCACTGAACGCGGCCATCGCGGCGGCAACAGCCACGCCACAAAGCCTGGGCCGATTCCGCAAGAACGGCCGTTCTTCCATCCACGCAGCCATATCTGGAGGAGATACAGCAATGGGCGAGACTCTGGGCGACACTCGGCGCTGCTCCATCTCCATGCGCACCAGCTTGTACTGCGTGGGGAATTTGACGATGTCAATCTGGTAGTAGATGTCCTCTAGTTCCGCCGTGCTATAGGATCTCAGCTTGCGCCCGTACTCCTTGAGTGCATCCATTTCCTGACCTGACATCTCTACACCTCGAACATCATGCCGTCGAAGCCGGGCACAATTCCGTGCGGCAATAGCCGCTCCTCAAACTCACGGTGTAACAGTAGCCCGTTGTGCGAATGATGAGTCGTTATGACCCGTGCATCAGGCGTAAGGGCGCCGCTCGATTGAAGTCTGTTCTTCATCGCGACGACCTGGTTGACATTGAGGTGAGCCATGTACCCGCCCTCCTCCAGTCCCTTAGCGCACTCCACGACGATTGCATGCAGGCTCCACTTCTCCAGGCGAACCCATGTCTCCTCGGGATACCATCCTGTGTCTGTGGCATAGAGGAGCGTCCGGCCGTCTCTCTCGATGATATAGTTGAAGCACTCGCGTTCAGGATCGTGCATCGCCGGAACCGGTGTTATTGCGTGCGGACCGATTCTCACGGTCTCCCACGCAGTGAGTGCGTGGACAGCAATCGGATGGCTGCCAACGTCAACAGACGAAAGGACATCCTGCACCACGTTCTCTGGACCATGGATGTCGAGATGGTAGGAGTTGGGATAACGGAGAAACAGCTCTCCCGTATACTGAAGCTCGCGCAGTGCGGCGTGGTCGTCGTGACCATGCGTGAAGAGCAGATTGGGAATGCGTGCGAGGTCGAGATCCTGAGTCAGCACGTGGTGCAGCGTATCGGGCGGCAGGTCGATCTTTAGTACGCCGTCTATAACTGCCGTAGATCTGGATCGAAGGTCCTTGCCTCGAAGGAGACGAGCCTCAACACACAGCGGACACCCACAAAAGAGAGCTGGGATGCCCTCGGCAGCGCCGGTTCCCAGCAGACTAACCTGCATATCCCTCGTCACCTCCGGGCCGCAACGATAATCTGGCCGCAGTGCCCGTAGGGTCGGCAAGCCAGCGACTCATTATACAGAGTTTACATCGCTGAGAGGTGTTACGCAGTTCACACTCATCGTGCGTCATGAGCAACGCCGCTTGCCTGACCCTACGAATGCTGCGGAAAGCGGGTCTGCGTGCGATAATGACGGTGGCGCCATGCGCGTCTTCACTTCTGGCGAACAAGGACACAGGATTGACCTCCAGACGAGTACGGGCAATGTGCGTGTTTGGAACTCGTCCAGACGCTGTGAAGATGGCGCCCATCGTGGGCGAGCTCTCTAGGCAGGACGAGCGGTTCGACTGCCGAGTGGTCGTAACCGGACAGCATCGGGAGCAGCTCGACCAGGTTCTGCAAGCCTTCGACATCCGGCCAGAGCTGGACCTTGCCATCATGCAGCATGGTCAGACGCTCACAGAGATTACGACCCGTGTACTAACAGGTTTGGACGCTGCACTTACCTCCATCATGCCGGATGTGGTGATCGGACAAGGCGACACAACGACCACTTTCGTGGCCGCACTCTCCGCATTCTATCAGAAGGTTCCTTTCGCCCACGTCGAGGCAGGACTGCGCACCGATGACCCTCTCAATCCGTTTCCCGAGGAGATGAACCGGCGGCTGGTTGGAGGCATCGCAGCCTACCACTTCGCACCCACGGAAGCGGCAAAGCAGAACCTCATTCGCGAGAACGTGTCGCCCGACTGCATTTGGATAACCGGAAACACGGGCATCGACGCACTGCTCTCCGTGGCAGCCCGCGAGCACAAGGCCGATGATTCTGACGTCTCCTGCATCCTTTCCAATCCCGGCAGAATAGTGCTGATTACTGCGCATCGTCGCGAGAACTGGGGCGAGCCGATGGCTGCCGTTTGCCGCGCGATCCTTCAGTTACATTCTGATTTTCCCGATTGTCGCTTTGTGTTCGCGCTTCACAGGAATCCTGTTGTGCGCGAGGTTGTGGTTCCGATTCTTTCGGGCCATGATCGAGTAATCCTCATCGAGCCACCGGACTATGTCCCCTTCGTCAAGCTCATGCAGGCGAGCACGCTCATCCTGACCGATTCCGGAGGGGTGCAGGAAGAGGCGCCAAGCCTGGGTGTCCCTGTCCTGGTGCTTCGCTCCACCACGGAGCGGCCCGAAGGAGTTCAGGCGGGCGTGGCGAAGTTGGTAGGTGCGTCGGAAGCAGACATTGTGCGGGAAGCTGCCGCCCTGCTTGGCAACGAAGCCGCGCGGCGCGAGATGGCGCAGGCGGTGAACCCCTATGGCGATGGGTCGGCAGCAGCACAAATATGCCGGGTTTTGTGGGAAGAGCGAAAGGGATAATTAGCGGTATGACCTCGACACCAGACCAGTGGATGAGCGCATTTGTGCGGATGCTGTGGCGGCTATCGCTTTATGTTCTGTTCATAGCAGGCGGCATCTACGTGCTCGGCCGCCTCAAGATCGTGCTCATCTCGCTGGTCATTTCCATGACCATTGCTTATGTGATGCGGCCGCTTGCCGGCTGGATGGCACGCAAGAGCTTGGGCGTGCCGCGATCTTGGAAGATGCAGAAGCGGCGCGCTCTTACCACCTTCTATGTGCTGGTGGTCTTCTTCGCCGGTGGCTACTACTCGGCAAGGTTCCTGGTAAACCCCTTCGTGCAAGAAGTACGAAATGTGTCTGACAACTGGGACAGCTATCAGGCGATGTTTGAGAAGCGCAGCCATTCGTTCATGGAGTGGTACAACACCAAGATCTCGCCAAACGTGCGAGCTTCTGTGCAGAAGGGCCTAGAACAGGTTCAGGGTGAGGCGCTGTCCGGAGTTGGGCTCGCCGTTAGGCAGGTGGGAGAGGCGGCCCACTACATAGTAGAGTTTGTACTGCTTCCGGTCCTTGCGTTCTACTTCGCTCTCGACAGCAAAAGGCTCAAGCACGAGTTCGTGGGCGCCTTGCCAAAATCGGCCCGCAAAGAAGTGATGCGGACGATCCACGAATTCAACCAGATCATGTACAGCTTTGTGGTGGGTCAGGCAATCTTGTGCGCGATTGCGGGCATTTTCGTGGGTGTCGGCCTTGCGCTGCTCCAGGTCAAGTACGCTCTCACTATGGGAGTTCTGGCAGGTCTCACGCGGGCGATCCCTATCATCGGCCCAATCCTTGGCGGCATCCCAATTATCCTTTTGACGTTTGTAACGCGAGGTATGGGAGTGGCGGTCGGCGTTCTCATCTTCTTCACACTTCTGCACTTCGCCGAAAGCAAGTTTGTAATGCCCATGCTCATCGGCGAGAGGATGCAGCTTCATCCGGTGGTCATCATTGTGGTTCTCCTCATTGGCCAGGAGTTTGGCGGCCTGCTCGGGATGTTCTTCGCCGCTCCAATTGCAGCTCTGCTGAGGGTCGTCATTCGACGCTATCTGCTCAAGAACCACCGCAGGATAGTCTCCCACGCGCACTGA
>VFKD01000119.1 GCA_009885735.1 bacterium | reverse complement strand
TCGGCATCCGCTTCGCCCAACCCCGCCAGCGTGCCATTGGCATTGGCGAGAAGTTCGGCCTCTATCGAGACTATCCCGTCTCGAAAGGGTGTACCACTCCGTACGTGCCCACCTGGATTGAGAAGATGGTGGGTCGCCAGACGCAAGCTTGATCTCCTGACTCTAGTTTGAGACCGCGTTTCGCGTCCGCGGCAGTTTAATGTTGAATGTGAGCATCGCGCCAGGCTATTAGAATTAGCACTCTTGCAAGGATCACGCAAATGGCAGCGACCGAACATGCGCCCGGCACCTTCTGCTGGGTGGAGTTGACCACGACTGATGCGGCTGGAGCCAAGAGCTTGTACCACAAGCTGTTTGGCTGGGAGTACGTCGACAACCCGATGGGTCCCGACATGGTCTACACGACCTGCCAGATTGAGGGGAAGAGAGCTGCAGCCCTGTACGAGGCGCACGAGCAGTGCAACCCGCCGCATTGGGGGCTCTACGTCTGCGTCGTGAGCGCGGACGACACAACCGCCAAAGCCAAGGAGCTTGGCGGAAACGTGGCTATGGAGCCGTCCGACGTAATGGATTATGGTCGAATGGCGGCCATTGCGGACCCAACCGGCGCCATTTTCTGCATTTGGGAGCCGAAGCAGCACATAGGGTATGAGGCCGAAGGCGTTCCGGGCACGCACTGCTGGTCAGAACTGCTGGTTCCCGACACAGAGAAGGCAAAGGCGTTCTACACCGGACTGTTTGGCTGGAGCGTCGATGAGTCGATGGGCGCCTACACCATGTTCAAGCCCAACGGCAGCGACATGGCCATTGCGGGAATGATGGGGATGACTCCCGAGATGGGGCCGATGCCGCCGAACTGGTCGCCCTACTTCTACGTCGAGAACGCCGATGCGACCGCAGAGATTGCAACGGCGTACGGCGCCCGCGTGCTCCACGGGCCCGTGGACGTGCCAGGAGTGGTTCGGTTTGCCACCATGATGGATCCAGCCGGAGCGGTTTTCAGCGTGTTTCATTCGCTCGGACGCCCGTAAGGCTGCAAGAATCTCGAGCGTGACATGTCGCTCTCGATGAAACCAGATGTTTCGGCGTCCGTGGAGCGCATCACAATGTACGCCAAGATTCGGTCGCTGCAGGCCCATCGGAGCAGCATATGGGGCAACAGCTTGTCAGCGTAAGCCGGAACTCCATGCGGTTCCGGCTCGCTCCATTGTATGGGAATGTGGCGGCAGTGGCATGCTTCTGCGTGGCCGCCTTGCTGCACCCTGGAGCCTACGACTGGAATCGCGACTATGTTTCGACTCTGCTCAGAGGCGATCCGGGTCCGGCACGCATAGCGGCCATTGCCGGTTTGTTGGCCTACTGCACGAGCATGGCCGTTGTATTCGTGCGGCTGGCGCGCTCCGTCGGACCCTCAAAAAGCTCGGATGTCATCCGTATTGGAGGCATCGGATCCATGGTGTACTCTGTACTGACGATCACATCCATGCACGATCTGATGGTAACGATCTCAATCCCTTTCTTTGTCGTTGCCATGCTTGCTCTCCTTCGTGTCCTTTACGTGAACCGTGACTTGGGATTCCTCGCTGCTGGGATCGCGTGCCTGGCGCTCCTTATCGCGAGTGTGATGATCTACTACACGGGCCAGTTAGTGATCGTGCTTCCCTGGGCTCAGAGGATACTATCTTTGGTCCTTGCGATCTGGTTGATTGCTTTGGACCTGGGCGCGGCTCGGTTACGAAGTGGGGCGAGCATACCAGTCCGGTCAGCGTAAGGACGATCGGGGCGAACGCAGCACGGCTCAGAAGATCAATCTTCCCGTGGGCCGGCCCGAACATATCAGCTTGCAGAAGTCGTAATGTAGAGGTCTAGTTGGGTTGGCGAAGTCGATGGAGGGGACCGATGCTTCTTCGAGGGATATCGTTCGCAATCGCGGGCTCAGTTTTTGCGCTAGCAGCGCTATCGACGGAGCCCCAAGGCAGCGGACCGGTGCCGCGGGCCCGCGCCGCGCGCGCACCGAGTGTGCCGCAGCGAGTCTGGCGCTCCATGCGCATCGCTTGGACGTTCACTCCTGCGAGTGCAGGCGGCTCCAGCAGCCGGATTTCGGACCTGTTGGACCGCGGTGATCGGCTCTTCTATACCTGTGGATCGGAGGCGGGATGCGTTCGCAAATCCACGGGTCGGCTAGTGTGGCGATACAAGTTTGTATCTGGGAAGCATTCGAACAGTAACACACTTCCCGAATACGATTGGTGCAAGCTCGCAGCAGACGATCGGCATGTCTATACGATCGACGGGCAATGGTCTGGAGATGAGAAGCGATCCGTCTACCACCTGAGAGCTCTCAAGCTGGATTCAGGCAGGCTGGCATGGGTTCGTCGCCTCAAAGTTGGTGGATGGAGCGCGCCGTATCCCGCAGGCAGTCTTTTGCTGGCGCCCCTGGATGACGGAACCATCCTTGCGGTGAACCGATCAGATGGCAAGACGGTGTGGCACAGACGCATCACGAACCGAGGTGCTCAATCAACCACCGTTGTTGTGAAGGTATCCGGGAAGATAGCAGTGGTGCAGATTGGCGATGGGAGGATCTCAGCGTTCCGCATTCGGGACGGCGAGCCAATCTGGTCGTATCCGAAGTCGAACAGTTCGCAGGATGACGGAAATTCAGGCGGCCCAGCCGTTAGGGATGGCGTTGTTTACGCACTCCTATCCGAGAGTGAATTGGTCGCTCTAGATGCTGCAAGCGGTAGGCTAATCTGGAAACGACGCACGAATGGAAGTGGGACGCCGTCACCGGCCGTCTTCTCGATCGGCGAGAATATCGTTACAAGCCCGTTCGGCAGTTTGGTCGCCGTTCGCCGCAGTGACGGCAGGACTGCGTGGGTAGGTGAACCGAGAGTTGATGAGCCCCTGCGCACCGGGCCCATGTTCCTCCTATTGTCGTACGGCAATAGAGGCCTCCACGAATCGGGTCAAACACTACTTGAAGTGCGGGCCAGCCTGCCATTGGTGGGTGGCCGTCAGAAGGATATGCGGTCACTCCATTCACTTGATACATTGGTGATGCTCGACCCGTCTACCGGTCGAGAGCGCTGGAGGTGGCAGCCCCATGACGGGCTGAGAATCGACAAGATTGTCACCGATAGACACCGCTTCTTTGTGTCTGACGGTGCCAGCCTGCGTGCGGTAGAACCAGGTTTGCCCGATCCGCTTCCTGTGGAACTTACTCGGCGCCGCAGGTTGGCCGATCAAATGGTGCTTGCCCTCTTTCGTTGGGACAGAAAGAACGCAAGAACAATATGGGACCCGGCGGTGATTAGTTCGCAATTATCACCGAGGGAACCGCCGGCGGGCGACGAAGCAAAACTGATTCTGCTCCGTCTAGGTAAGAACTCCACTCCTGCGCTTTTGGACGTCCTCCGGCACGAACTCGCAGACCGCGACAACCGACTTCCCGATCCAGACAAAGTGAGCTATCGGATCATGAGCTTTCCGGACTCGCTGTCCGATGCTCTGAATCTGCTGACCGACATTGCGGATTACTCATGCGTGCCGATGCTCATTCAGGAACTTGGCCGTGCGAAGCACCCCGTTTCCCGGAAATTGGTTGCCGAAGCGCTCATTCGTCTGGGCGATGACCGAGCGGTTCCGGCACTCTTCCGATATGCGCGTAAGAGTCCAAATGATGCGGATGCAAGGCAGGACGCACTCTACATGGTATGCAAGCGGGCGCGAGTTTCACCTCTTGCGAACGAGGTGACAGCCTACCTACTGGCCAGGCTGACTGATATCAGTGCACCCGCATGGCTCCGTCTGTTTGCCAGATTCGAGCTTCTAAACAATCGT
The DNA here is from genome assembly GCA_009885735.1 of bacterium. Lineage (GTDB taxonomy): Bacteria > Armatimonadota > Chthonomonadetes > Chthonomonadales > CAJBBX01 > VFKD01. The sequence continues at coordinate 5,552 of VFKD01000119.1, read as the reverse complement.
GGCGAGAAGGCGCGCGAGGCGGCGCTCGCGAGCTTTGCGCGCCAATCTGGCTCGGAACTGCTACCGACGACCAAGACAGATGAGGAGGGAATCTTCCAGGCGGCAGTGGAGGCGCTTTGTCAGGCCGGCAGACTGATGCCTGGCGGTGCTGACGGCATGAATGTGCTGAGACCAAATCGATTTGGCGGGTCCCGAGAGCCGCTAGTTCTTGCCCTGCCCCAAGGGAGCGCACGAATAAGCGTTGCAGGACACCTGGGTCCGCTCGTGACCCGTTCAGTCACGATTGAGCACGCAATTAGAAGTGGCCTTATGGGACGCACGATGGTCAGTGACAACTTTACACGACCGCACATTGATCTTGGGGGCGTCTACTGCGGACCAGATGAGCCTTGGCGAAGCCTCTTCGGTAGTGGGACAGATCCCTTTGTCAGCGATAGCGAACGCGTTGAGAGTACGGCAAGAGACCAGTCACGAGTTTTCAAGGACTATTTCCCCTATGTGCGATCTGCCGATGGTTATCGGGCCAGGGTGGGATGGACACAGCGAAAGCAGGACGTGCGTGCTAACGAAACAGGTTTCGACATTGAGGTGCGAAAGATTGGCGGCAGGTGGTATCCGGTCGAATTTCGTCGAGTCTACGGACAATACGGCCTTTCGGGAGACGAAGCTGTGATCTCGTGCGTGCCTGAGGGGAAGGTTCGATGAGCGCCGTTTGGGGACTTTGAAAGGTTCGGTGACAATTGCTGCCGCTGTCCTGTTTTCTACTGTGGCTCGCGACACGGGTGCCTCGTAGAGGTCGCTGTGATGCTAGTAAGCTTGTCGCTGTAACCCGGCCAGAAGGTCTGAAGTCCTGTGATGGGCAACTATAGACTACAATGGTATGTCAAATGAGAATCACTCCACGGGCAATGTCAACAACAATGAAAGCTCTTCGCAGCCATGCCCACAGCAATTAGGCAACGGTCCGGTATCACGCTCGTCGTCGTGCTTTGCGCAACCCTGGCGCTCGCTCTGCTTCCTGCGTATTCTCCGGCGAGCGACAAGCCGCGCGGGGAGAACCCTGACGTGCTCTGGAAGCGCGACGTTGCGCCTCTGCTCGACAAGAAGTGCCTCAAGTGCCATGCAGGTGTCCGGCAATACGGCGGCCTGGACCTTCGTTCGCTAGAGACAATCCTGCGTGGAGGAGACCGAGGGGCAGCCATCGTCCCTGGGCGGACCGCTGAAAGTCGCATCCTGCAGTTCATCCAGCCAAACTCAGATCCGCATATGCCCCCGGACCCCAAGAGGCAATTGACCCCGGAGGAGATTGGCGTCCTGAAGTCGTGGATCGCGGCGATGCCTGTTCCAACGTCTAAACTGGCATCCTCTACCTCGAAGACCGAGACATGGGTCAGCGAGTATCTCTTGGAGTATAGGCGTCTGTTCCAAGCCCGACGGATTCCACCTAGCAAACTTGATGCCGGCGCAACTATCGACTGGTTCCTCCAGGCGGACTGGCGGCGGGATGGGACGAAGCCGGCCGGCTTGAGCGATGACGCCTCGTTTGTACGGCGGGTGTACCTTGATGTGGCAGGCCGTATTTCTACCAACGAGGAGCGGAGCAGATTTCTCGCCGACCGAACGCGAGACAAACGTAGCCAGCTAGTGGACAACCTTCTCGCGTCGGACGATTACCCTCGCCGCATGCGGGAGGTGTTCGATACAGCCCTCATGGGAAGGCCCAATCGCAAGAACGAACGCGAGAGGGTGAGCAGCGGCTGGCGCGAGTTCCTGGAGGACGCCTTCCGGGCGAACCGCCCGTGGAACGAGACAGTGCGCGACATGCTGGTGGCGCGCGAAACGAAAGGCGCGCGCAAGGGGGCTATGTGGTTCATTGCCGAGCGCGACAACAGCCACCAGGCGATTGCCGAGGCGGTTGCGCCCGTGGTGTTTGGCACCCAGATCGCATGCGCTCAGTGCCATAACCACCCACTTCTCTGGGAAATAGAGCAGCGGCACTACTGGGGGATGGTGGCTGCATTCAATCGCAGTACAAACGTCAAGACCGAATCCGGCCTCGGCGTGGGGGAGAGCGCAGTTGGCGGCTTCATCAACTTCGCCAATCTGAAGAAGGAGTCGCAGCCTGCTAAGCTCATCTTTCCGAACGGAAGCAGCGTTCCAGAGCGCATACCCGGCATGGACGAGAAAGTGGTCGACACTCCGGACCTCTACGTGGTACCGCCCGTGAAGGAGGGACAGAAGGTGCAAAACGCGGCAATTCCCAAGTTCTCGCGCCGCGCTGCTTTCGCGGATGTAGCCACTCGGGACAATCCGCTCCTTGCTCGCGCCTTCGTGAACAGAATGTGGGCAGTCCTCATGGGCCGCGGGATTGTTGAGCCGGTGGACCAGATCGATTCCCGGCATCCGGCAAGCCATCCCGAGCTGTTGGAGTGGCTTGCGACTGACTTCGAGAAAAGCGGCTACGACATCAAGCGCCTGGTTCGCGTCATCGTCTCGTCCCGCGCATACCAGCTCGACTCGCGGCCACGCGGCAACAAGGCGCCGCTCCCGGAGACGTTTGCTCGGTCCATCGAGAGGACTCTTTCCGCCGAGCAGTTGCTTCGATCGCTGAAGATTGCCACGGGAGCTAAGACGGACGACTCTTCGTCCGACGAAGTGGAGCGTGCTTTCATCGCTGTCTTTCCCGAGGTGATGCAGGAGACATACAACCCGTCTCTTCAGCAGGCGCTGTTTCTCTCGAACTCACCCATTCTGGACACGATGTTAACACCTGCGGATGCCAACACCACCGCCAGACTGCTGACCCTTAAGTCTGCGCAGGCACAGGTTCGAGAGGCCTTCGTCACAGTTCTTGGCCGTCTTCCGGACGCCTCCGAGCAGAAGCAGTGTCAGGCGCTATTGGCTGGCAGCCCACCCGAGCGAGGCGTCAAGGACCTGCTGTGGGCCCTGCTAACCTCAGCCGAATTCAAGGTGAACCACTAGATGAAACACTTGCGAACACAAACTGACGATGAGGCTGCGAACGCGGAGACTCCAGGGCAGTGCAGGCCACCGGAACACGCGATGCATCGGCGGCTCTTCCTCCAGGGGCTGATGGGAGCGGGAGCGTCGTCGCTGATGAGCTGGAACGGGCTCTTCTCTCTGCCGGCCTTTGCCGCCCAAGCCAAGAAGCAGCAGAAGCACTGCATTCTGCTCTGGCTCTGCGGGGCTCCAAGCCAGTTCGAAACCTGGGATCCGAAGCCGAACAGCATCTATGGCGGACCGTTCAAGAGCATTCCGACGAAGCTGCCCGGGGTCCACTTCAGCGAGCTGATGCCCCATTGCGCGAGCATCGCGGACAAGTTGTCCATCGTTCGCTCAATGAAGACAAAGCAGAATGAGCACTTTCAGGCGATAGACCTGCTGCAGCGGGGCGCGGAGCCGCGCGAACCGTTCGTGCGTCCCACGCTCGGCGCTGTTCTAGGACAGCAGTTGGGCCACCTCGACAACCCAATACCGAACTTCATCCTGCTCGACCCATCTCCGGAGGGGAACGAATATAAGCAGTTCAAGGCGGGCAACTGGGCGGGCTGGCTAGGCGCTCAATATGGGCCGGTGCGCGCAGGGGGCGAGTATAAGCTGGCAGATGTGAAACAACTCCCGGATAGGACCACCCAGGACATTGAGCAGCGCGAGGCTCTCCGAAGGTTCCTAACCCGCAAGTATGAGAACGATCGCCGCAGCTCGGCCGCAGCCTCCGAGAACGCCATCTTCTCGCGAGTGAAGGGGCTGATGAGCTGTGCGGACCTCTTCGATCTGGAGAAGCTAAAGCCCAAAGATCGCGAGAGGTATGGTCCGGGCACGTTCGGTCTGCACACGCTGATGGCGCGGAACCTGGTGGAGAACGGCGCGCCTTTCGTGATGGTCTCCAACGGCATGCCGTGGGACTGCCATGTGTTTCAGCACGAGATATACCAGATGCTCGTTCCCGACGTGGATCGCATCATCTTCAACCTCATTACCGATCTCGAGGAGCGCGGGCTGCTCGACAAGACGCTGGTGGTGATGATGGGTGAGTTTGGCCGCACGCCCTGGCTGAATGTCTCCCGAGGGCGCGACCACTATCCGGATGCCTGGAGCCTCGCGATGGCCGGCGCGGGAATCAAGCGCGGGGTCGTGGTGGGTGCAACAGACGAGGACGGAGTGGAAGTGGTCGACAAGCCGTTCAGCGAGAAGAACCTCTTCGCAACCATCTTCACCGCGCTTGGCATTGATCCTTACGCAGAATACGATGAGGCGGATCTCGCAATCTTCTATCGCGTGGAAGAGAACGCGGAGCCGATCAGGGAGATACTGCGATGACTTCTTCACAAGCAGAGACCCAAGAGAGTGCGTCGTTGGTCGGTGTCAAGCTCGTTCCCTCGCGCCAGTTGAACCTGCCAACGGCCGTGCTCGCGCTAGCTGCGCATGCGGACAGCAGCCGGGTCTATGCCGCGTGTTTCGATGGGGGCATCTACGAGGTGGCCCTGGAGACAGGCGGACTCACGCTCATGGGAAAACACACCAGCTATGCAAGCGGAGTCTGCTATCTGCCGCGTGCCGGGCAGGTGATCTCTGCTGGATACGAGGGCAATTTGCGCTGGTTCGATGCGGCATCGCGCAAGGAGATACGAACGGTTGCCGCCCACAAGTTCTGGTCGTGGAAGATGCGAGTCTCGGCGGACGAGAGGTTTGTAGGCACCGTTACTGGCCAGTATACAGCCGGCGGATACAAGTACGAGCCGGCAGCCGAGCAGGAGCCAAGCGTCAAGGTCTTCGAAGTCGGTACGGGCAAGCTGCAATGGGCTTTCTCGCATGTGCCGCCGGTTCTCTCCGTTGCCTTCAGCCCGGACAGCCGCTACATTGCGGCTGCGAACCTAATGGGCGAGACTCGCGTGTGGGACCTGGAGACCGGCAAACAGGCTGCCGCCTGGACCACGCCGGACTTCACGGGTTGGGGCATCATCAAGAGCCATCTCTATGTGGGAGGCATCTTTGACTTGGCCTTCAGTCCGGACGGTCGTGATTTGCTGCAGTGCGGCATGGGTCCTATGGTTGACCCCATGGCAGGAAACGGCAAGCAGACCTGGCAGCGGTTTGCTTGGCAGGAGGCGCCGCCTCGCAAGGTGTCTGAGATTAGAGCGGGGGAGTCCGGTCGTGGTTTGATGGAGGTGCTGAGCTTTCATCCCAGTGCTGCCATGTTCGTCATGGCGGGCCGCCTCGCCCAGGGCACCTGGAATACAGCTGTGTTCGACTCGGCAACCGGTCGCCTTCTGCATTCACTCGACACGAAGATGCGTGTGACGGACGCGGCATGGCTGAACGGTGGCACGAAGCTGGCGCTTGCCTGCGCGACTTCGCAAGGCAAGAAGAAGGACGGCCGCTGTCCCGATTTCGGGCACATCAAGCTCTTCGATCTGCAGCGGCCGCCTGCATAGCTAATTCCTGGTGAAGGTGGCGCACCAAACGCCGCACGACGGTCCTTCGGGTTTGTGAGCCTCCTTCCCGGTTTTCCTGAGACCTGCATCGGTTCG
>VFKD01000674.1 GCA_009885735.1 bacterium | reverse complement strand
CCGGAGGCGAGAACGCCCACAGCACCATCACTCGCAGAGAGTTGATTTGTGGCGGCGCATCAATAGGAACGGCGCTTGCTCTCAGTAGCGAACCGAGTCTGGCACAGAAGACCGACCAGTTGCTCGTGGGAGCAGCAAAGCGGATCATCACCCCGAACCCCCTGCTGCCTGTCTCGGGTGGAATGGGCATTCCACGCCAGACCCGTGAAAAGCGCGGAGACATCACCGCGCGAGCGCTCTATCTGCGGCGAGGTGGCGTGGGGATCGCAATCGTCGGGCTCGATCTGCTCGGCTTCCCCTCCGTGCTGGCAAATCGAGTTCGCGCGCGGGTGCCGCGCCTCGCCGCAGGCAGCATCCTCATAGGCTCAACGCACACGCATAGCGCTCCAGACTGCTATGCATTCCCTATAGGCAATGGTGCGCACACCGGGGACCTCGCCTATATGGAGCGGGTCTGCATTCTCGCGGCCGAAGCCATCAACGAGGCCATTGATGCCGCGCAGCCCTCGCACTTGCGAATTGGAACCGAAGAGGCACAGGGCAAAATCGCGTACAACTACTATGCCCCGGACCTCTACGACCGCCGAATGAGCGTGATTCAAGCGCTGACACCGGCAGGCAAAACCATCGCCACGCTGGTGAATTACGCGGTTCACCCAGAGGTGCTAGGCAACGAGCTTGGAATTCTGAGCCCCGATCTATGCGGACCTCTCTACGACCGTATTGAAGAACGTGCCGGCGGAATGGCAATATTCATGAACAGCGCTCAGGGTGGAATGGTGACGGCGGACAATCGTATTCTCGACAAGATTCGAGATCCACAGAAGGGCTATTGGGACGACGCTCGCACCTGGGAAGAGTGTCTTCGCATTGGACGAACCATGGCGGACGAGGCGCTGCGAATAGTCGGCAAGGCGCAGATGCAGGATAATCCCGGCCTGTACTGCAAGAGCGCGACGGTGAAGTTCCCCGTGCAGTCCCCGGAGCTCTGGGCTGTCGTTACGGGTTCGCCGTTGAAGTATCCTCACGGCAAGGATCGAACGGTTCAAACGCAGGTCAATCTGGTGAATATCGGCGACTCGCAGATACTCACTGTTCCGGGAGAGGCGCTGCCGAACATCGGCTTCTATATGAAGAGAAAGATGCGCGGCGCCAGCAACCTCTTGTTCGGCCTAACGAATGACGCTTTCGGATACATACTCACCAAGGTGGATTTCCATAGTTTCCCGCGCTACGAATATGTCTCCCGCACGTCACTGGGGGAGATGACCGGGGAAATTCTCATCGAGAAGTGGCTTGAGATGGTGAAGTCGGGCCCGCGCCCAATCTGAGAACTCCGCGGTTGCCTCGACCGGTACAATCGCAGGCCCATTGCTTCCTTCGCTACGTAGCAAAACTGATAATCGGCAGTATCGCGTTCGTGCTTTCTTAGGACATGAGTGCCGATCCACATGCGTGAGACGAGCTTAGTGTGTTGGTACTTCCCAAAGCGTCAGCTGGTCGACTCCTTTGAGGAGTATCTGATTACCTGTCACGGCTGGGCTGGCCCACATCGTGCTGGAGCCCAACTCATATTCGGCAATCTGAGTAAGATCGCTCCCGGCCTTCGAATAGACGTGCATGTTCCCTCCGCTAGTGAAGGCCATGAGCAAACCTCTCGCCTCGTAGAGCGAGGCATGCTCTCCCTTATTGCCTGGGCAAGCCCAACTCACTTTGCCGCTGCTTAGCGATACAGCGACAATTTGCCCGCGCCGCTTCTCGCTGAGCGCGTATACGAATTCTCCAATACGAACAGGGCTTGAAGTAGACAGTGTAACGTCGCGGGTCTCCCACACCTTGGTGACAACCCACTTTGCACCGGCCCGCGTAATTCTAGCAGCAAATGTAGCCCGCTGATTTGCACCGCATATCACGGTGTCCTCGACAACGATGGGAGTGATTGAGTTGTGATTGAAGTAGTTCTGACGATTGGACACGCTCCAGAGCAGTTCGCCGTTCGCTGCGGCGAGGCCGACCCAATTGTTGTGAGACGCGGTCACAATCTGTCGAACTCCGCCAATGGTTGCCAATACAGGAGAGGTATAACCTGGTCCGTCACCCTTCCACGTCCAGATGGTCTGACCGGTCTTCTTGTCCAGGGCCAGAAACGCGCCATTGTCGTCGTGGCCGACGTGTACATAGATCCGGTTGCCGTCTACTAGCGGCGACAGAGACGCTCCGCACACAGGCATGGGAGTTGGAAACTCCTTAGCGAAGTCCTTACGCCAGATGACCCTCCCGTCGGCCGCGGCGAGGCAGCTCATCGTCCCATTTACTCCTATGGTGTAGATTCTCCCGCTGTCGTGCAGTGGGGTTGAGCGAGGAGCTTTGCCGAGACGCTGTGCCGGAACAATAACACTGTCGAAGGGCGCGTCCACGCTAACCTGCCACACGACATGGCCATTCTCTAGGTCAATGCACTTCGTTATCTCTTTGTCGCCCTGCCTCACCAGAACGTAAGCGCGGCGGCCGACGACTATAGGTGAGGAGTGACCCTCGCCGATGGCGATGCTCCACTTCCTAATAAGCTGCTTTGGCCAGACTGTCGGCGTCGTGAATCCCATGACAGTGCCGTCGCGCCTTGGCCCGCGCCATTGGCCCCAGTCCTCGGATTGTGCCGGCTGAATGGCCGACAGAATAGCAACGAATGTGAACGTCAACCGTCTTACAAAGGGAGACATCTTCACCTCCAATAGTTGTGTGCAAGAAAAATGCGATGGTGGATCTGTAAGCTGAACGAGCAGAATTAACTCGATGCTCGGGAACAAAACAAATTGCATTCAGATCGTTCTGCGGCGCTGGAAGCTCTCGTCACCAGCGCCGAAGCCGACGTACATCGTTCACAGAACCAGCCAGCCTGAACCTACTTGGGCAGCAGCACGCGGTCTATGACGTGGATTACGCCGTTCGAGCAGACGATGTCGGTCTTCACTACCTTCGCATTGCCAACCTTCACCCCATGCTTGTTTCGTACAACGAGTGACTTCCCGTTCACCGTCTTGACGTGTGCGCCGTTTGCTAGCTTGACCACGTCCTTTGCCAACACCCTACCCGCCACCACATGATAGGTAAGGATTGATACAAGCTTCTGCTTATTCTGCGGCTTGAGGAGCGACGCAATGGTTCCGGGATGCGCCTTCTCAAGCGCTTCGAAGGCTTTGTCGTTTGGCGCAAACACCGTGAACGGGCCTTCTCCCTTGAGCGTATCAACCAGCCCGGCGGCCGTTGCCGCAGCCGCTAGTGTCTTGAAGGAGCCCGCTGAAACCGCCGTGTCAACAATGTCCTTGCTTTCGACGGCACGCACCGCGGTGGTGCTGAACAGCAGTGCAGCGACAGACGCGCTGAGACCGATATATGCAGCAGATCGTCTAGTCATCGAAAACATCTCTCCTGGGTATGGTGCTTGTGTCTGCCCTCAATGATAGTCCGTCTGCCTATGTTCTGTCAATAGACTGTCTATATTTCGTGCATATTATCTGCTGGTACTGATTGAAGTATCCACCAACAGGCAGGTCACGATGTCCGGCAGAACATTCTGGTCTGTTGACAGAAGTAGTACAACAGGATATCATGCCGCCAATGGACGTCCAATACTCTATGAAGCTCGCCTCCATCCGCTCTGGTCTCACTCCGCATCTTATCCGAGCGTGGGAGCGGCGATACCACGTACTCACGCCAGCACGCACGCCCACGGATCGACGGGCATATACCGACGCTGACATCGAGAAGCTCTCGCTGCTCCGGTGTGCAACAGAAGCCGGTCACACCATCGGTCGCATCGCTCATCTCTCAACGTCGGAACTGCGGGAACTCACCAGCGCCAATACCTCCGATCGATCTCAATCGTCCTTCACGGGCTCGGGGGTTGAACGGGCAGCGGATAGTGATCGAGAGCCGAAACTAGGGGATAGCGCACCCTCTGTACTGACATGCATGCAAATGGTGCGTGAGATGAACCGAGAAGGATTCGAACATGCCCTGAACCGAGCCAACCTCGCTCTGGGAATCCACCGCATGATCGACGAAGTGCTGGTGCCCACTATCGAGTCACTTGGCAGTGAGTGGAGCGAAGGCCGGATTCGTCCTGCCCAGGAACATCTTGCAACCGCCGTCCTAAGGACTCATCTTGGGCGGCTTCTCGGAAGCGAGTCCGCTGGGAAACCGGCTCCTCGCCTCGTGGTCACAACGCCGGCAGGACAGTTCCACGAGCTTGGCGCGCTCTTGGTTGCCGTTACGGCCGCAACGATGGGTTGGTCCGTCGTCTACCTCGGCCCTAATCTGCCGGCCGCTGAGATCGCCGCGGCTGTTGTTCAAACTGAAGCTGGCGCACTGGCGCTTAGTATCGTCTATCCGCCGGACGATCCTCGACTGCACGCTGAACTCCTCGAAGTTGCCGCACATCTTGAAGGAAACGTGAGTATCCTGGTGGGAGGAGCGTCAGCTCCCCAGTATGTGGACACACTGTCGAAAGTGGATGCGATACTGGTCGCCGATATCCGGTCGCTTCGGACTGTATTACAACAACTGAGACACTGAACAGATTTCGCCGAGACAATTGGCATACGAGAGTTGCCATGCCGCCTAAATTCTCAACTCTGAGCGTCGCGATCCAACCCGGGAACAGTCCGGCTCGGGATGTGCCTGAAACCGGCTAAGTCTGCGTGGAGTCTAGAACAATGCCACCTCATTCGGATGGGCCTGAGCGCCTTAACCCTATCCACGAGCTGGTCCAGCGCGAAATCAATAGGCTCAAGCCGCGATCAGCCCGCGAGGCGGAGCTAATCGCCGCGGATGTAGTTCAGCGATACAACCGCACGCCCCAAGACGAGTTGGGAGGAATGTCTCCAGAGCAGGTGCGTGCCCTCATTTCGGTCGACTGGATGGGTGAAGCGGTCGTGCTTAACGACAAGCTAACTCTCCGGGACCTATCAACGGCTCCACTCTTCCTAAATGCGAGAATGCTGCTGGCGGCAATCCATGAGCTTGGCAGCGTGAAGGCCACAAAGACTGGCGCGTTCAATCGGAAGGTGGCAGCCCGCATGCTCCACGAGTTCGTACTGACAGAGTATATCCAACTCTTCATGCGAGGCTACTACAAGGCTCCGAATCAGAGAGACGTGCCTTTTCTTGAGTTGCTGCGGTATCTTCTCCCTGCGGCTGGCCTCCTGCTCTATCGCAACGGAGAGTTCCGCGTTACGAAGAAAGGAGCCACGCTGCTGGCAGGCTCCTCGGCCGGGGATCTCTACACGCTCCTATTCCGAACGTACTGGACAAAGCTCGATCAGAACGGATTTGACCTGCTGCCGCAACTGGACATTCAGGGCGGTCTCGGGCTTGCGCTTTACCAAATGAGCACTCGCCTTCGGACATGGGTCGAGATCGAGGAGGTCTCACCGAACTTGTTATTGCCGATGATTCTTCGGGTCATGCCGGACTTCCCTTATTCCGCCGGGCCGACTATGTATGCCAGCGCGAGGTTGCTGACTCCATTGAAGAACTTCGGACTCTTGGAGTGCGACGACATTGCCTTGATAGAATCACCACGCCGCACCCGAGTGTCCGATCTCTTCGACCGGTTCTTGACAATCAACGTTCCTGCCGCTCTATAGCCGACCTACCTGGGGTGGCCGAGAGTTTGCAGTCCCGGTAACACCAGGCTGTCTGGTTGAGCGACCGCTCGGTGAGGTAAGATAGGGCTATTCTGGTCGCCGGCTGTTTCGGGAACTGCGCGAGACCTCCGCCGATCTCACCAATTCACATGCCCAGAACCACACGAACTCCCTCGTCGGCATCCCAAAACCGGGTCAAGCCATCAACGTTGCGGGCCGGCCTGCTCTTGCTTCTGGCAGTCGCGAGTGTGGCTCTGGTTGTATCGAGACTCTCGCGACATGGAGCTGCGACCGGTTCCCGGGAGTTGGCCCAGGCCGTATCCGAGGAAGACCTGCCGCTTACCGCCCCACCCCCGCCACCAAGCGATGATACAGCAAGCCTGCGTAACAACCTCCAGAAAGCCGCGGACGCGCGGGCAGCAGCGGCGGTGAATCCACAGGACGCAGCCGGAATGATTTCCGCTGGAGCGGCGGCGTACTCCGCCGGAGATCGTCTTGGCGCGCTGAGCATGTTCCAGCAAGCGCAACGCAACTCCCCATCGGACTCCGCACTGAAGGGCGCGGCACGATCTGCCTACGAACTAGGTCTGTTCACGAACGCTCTCGAATCCTACAGAGGGCTGACCAAGTCTGTACCAAACGATCCGCAGGGCTATCTGGGAATGGCGAAGGCGCTTATCGCACTGGGGCGCCGGACCGAGGCCAAGCAAGCCATCGCCTCCGCGTCTAGCGCTGTAGACCCGTCGAACGTAAACGGACGGCTGCTCGTAATGCACGATATGGAGGAGCGTGGCGAAATAGCAAGCGCAAATGAGGAGGCGACACGACTACTGCAGCAGTTTCCAGATCATAGTACCGTGCAGTCCGAATCGACCCGGATGCTAGTGAAGCTCCTCAAGTTCACGGAGGCCCAGGCTGCACTAGAAAATCGGCTGAAGAAAGACCCGAGCGATCCTGGATCTCGGCGAATGCTTGCCTCCGTGCTGCTGAACCCGCTCAATCCAAAGCCCGACCGGGGCCGAGCCGAGGAGATACTTCTGGCTCTGCTTCAAGAGGATGCCGGTGCGCAGGATACGTTTCATAAGCTAGGGGAGCTCTATCTCTACAACGAGCGATACCCGCAAGCTGCCTTTATCTACATGAAGCTCCTTGCCGTCGCGCCAGGGTCATCCTCAGGACGGCTGCAGTTCGCGAGAGCTGCCGGCCACCTCAAGAACTCGGAGTATGTACGGATGTCTCGGGAGCAGCAAAGCATCGGGCAGGCACTTCTGGCTCAGGAGAGATCGGATGAGAGGCTCGGAGCGCAGGCGAACCAAGACCCCGCGAATGCAATAGCGCGCCTCGGCCTCGCCAGGCACTATGCGGCCACCGGGCGAAATGAGCGGGCACTTCCGGAGTTTCAGGCCGCCTGGGTACATTCGAAACCCGAAAGCGCCGCGCGACGCGAAGCTGAGCGGTTCTGCTCTCAATTCGGAGTTGCGCTGACCGAGCCCAGAGGTGCTTCAAGATGAGAACGCTGCTTGTCCGGCTCCTTAGGCTTTCGCACGCAGGTTCCAATCCCAGGCACGCTCATCCTGAGCGCGGTACTTCCGCTCATCCTGAGCCTGCCACAGCCGTACCGTGGCAGAGTCGAAGGACCGTTTCGTGGCAGAGTCGAAGGACGCGATCGAGCCTCGTCATTCCTGTATTCCCTAAGCAGGACCGAAGGACCGTATCGAGGCATTTGACAGACCCGGGCGGGGCAAGCCCCGCATCCCTACGAATCATGCTCTGCATTGCGCTATTCGCGGCAGGCTGCGACAGGTCTGCCCGCAACAACGGCCAAGCGCCGAGTGCAGCCCAGCCCACTCTCCGGTTCGAGGACGTGACCTCCAAATCGGGCATCACCTTCTCGCGCGAAAACGGCGCTTTCGGAAAGAAGTGGATGCCCGAGACGATGGGCGGCGGCGGCGCGTTCCTCGACTACGACAACGACGGATTCCTCGACATCCTGCTGGTCAATGGCGACTGGTGGGAGGGCCATGGAAAGTCCGGCATTCGCCCAACCCTTGCTCTCTACCGAAACATTGGCGACGGTAAGTTTGAGGACGTGACGCAGCGCACTGGTCTGAATGTCTCGATTCAAGGCATGGGCGCTGCCGTTGGAGACTACGACAACGATGGTTGGCCGGACCTCTACGTGACAGGCGTTGGAGGCAACCGACTCTTCCACAATGAGACCGCCGATGGAGGCGGAGCGAAAAGGCGAGTCTTCAGGGATGTGACCGAGCAGTCCGGTACAAAGGACACTGGCTGGAGCACAAGCGCGGCTTGGCTGGACTTCGATTCCGACGGGAAGCTGGACCTCTTCGTGTGCCATTACGTAAAGTGGACGCCCGCCACCGATCTCTTCTGCGGCACCACCGAGAAGCTCTACTGCCGGCCGCAGGAGTACCAGGGCGAATCCTGCAAGCTCTTCCGAAACGTCGGCGGAGGCAAGTTCACCGATGTGACGAAGGCCGCCGGATTGGTCAATCCACACTCGAAGGCGCTTGGCGTCTGCATTCTCGACCTGGATGACGACGGTCAACCGGACATCTTGGTGGCGAACGACATGGAGCCGAACAGCGTCTACCACAACCTAGGGAACGGCAAGTTCAAGGAGATTGGCCTAGAGCTGGGCATCGCGGTGGACGACAATGGCAAGACTCGCGCAGGAATGGGTATCGACGCCGTGGATGGAGGCAGCGCAGGCCGGCAATTCGTGGCCATTGGAAACTTCGCGTTCGAGGGAATGGCCCTCTACACTCTTAACGGAATTCAAAGCGCCGTTGAGCGCTCACGCCCAGGCGGAGTCTATGACGCAAGCTATCCGTGGGTCACCTTCGGTCTCGTCTTCTCAGATTTCGATAACGACGGCAGGCCGGACATTCTGGCTGCAAACGGTCATGTCGAGGACGACGTGCAGCGTAGAAACCCCGGCCAGAGCCATGCCCAACCGATGCTCCTCTTCCAGGGGACCGCGGACGGTGTGTTCACGAGCTGTGCGAAACAGGCCGGAAATGAAGCGATGGCTCCAATGGTGGGCCGCGGAGTGTGCCGAGGGGACTTCGACAACGACGGGCGAGTGGACGCGCTGGTAATATCGAACAACGGTCCGCCGAGGTTGCTGCGCAACACGTCCGATAAGCCGGGCCACTGGCTCTCCATCCGGCTGGTCGGTTCCAAGTCGAACCGCGACGGGCTGGGCGCAATGGTCATGGTTGATGCCGGCGGTAAGAAGTCTCGACACTACGCGCGCAACGGTTCGTCGTACCTCTCGGCGAGCGACCCAAGAATGCATGTTGGCCTTGGAGGCGCGCAGAAGGTGGAGAGCATCACGGTTCGGTGGCCGTCCGGCGTGGTGGAGAAGTTCGACGCGGGCGGCGTGGACCGAACGGTGATGCTGACGGAAGGGACGGGCATTCGCTAACCCAGACCTCATTCGTGTTGCAGAACGTCAGGTCTCGATCTCATCCACTCGCCCTTGGCACGTACCCTCTCATCCACCGCGCTCCTCAGCCATCTTAACCGTTCGCCCTGAGCGCGGCTCAGCCGTTTCGAGCCGCAGTCGAAGGGTCACACTGAAGCGCGGTGAATGGTACCGAGCGCGCCAGTCTCTGGCGCTCGAAGGCCGGGAATCCGAGTATTAACGAGCTTCACGCACTTCACGAGAACGGGGCGGGCGGGACGCCCGCGCTCCGCCAAGGTGACCTTATGTGGCATGCGCGTCTCGCGCATGGACCTTCTCCGTGGCATGCGCGTCTCGCGCATGGACTTCACGGGCGGGACGCCCGTGCCACGATCCCCACGCACCCAGGCTAGCCCAGCTCTAGAACTCCATAAGCCACAGCTGGTCATCCAGGATGCGCAGTCCGGCGCGACTAATCGCCTCTTCAGATTCCGCCAGAATCTGCCTCCCGCGCGCCTTCTCCCCGCTGTAGACCAGCGCGTAGGCGAGAGGCAAACCTGCCCGAGCGAACTCAGGTCCATCTCCAACCGCCTTTAGGGCCACTCTGGCCTGGTTAGCAAGGAGGATTGCCTCGCGGTAGTTCTTGGCTCTGCACTCTACTACGGCAAGGCGGCTCTGGGTGACGGCAATCCACCTTGGGTGTCCTTCGCGCTGCCAATACACTAACGAGGTGCGTATCAGCTTCCGCGCCTCGGCAATCTCGCCGCGATCCATCGCCAGGGTTCCCTGCTCTGCAACGATCGAGGCTCGTATATCGGGCTTTTTCTGTTGGTCTGCTCCGGCAAGCGCCTCTGCCAAAAGCCTCTCTGCCCTCGGCAGGTCTCGCTTCATCCGGAAGAGCCGCCCGAGGTCTTTCTTGCATAGCGCGACTCCGACCGGATCGTCGTT
>VFKD01000614.1 GCA_009885735.1 bacterium | reverse complement strand
GCCATGGCGCCTAGCAGAGTCATTTGGAAGAAGGTCATCACCACACCCATCACCATCTGGGGGGCAAACGCCTTCTCCTGCCAGTAGAGCACTCCAAGAAACACCAAGCCCATCGCCGCTATCATCACGAACACGGTGCTGAGGCCGCCCAAGAACTTGCCCAGCACGAACTCATACCGGTTCACTGGCTTTGAGAGGACTGTGTAGATAGTTCGGCGCTCTATCTCGGATGGGATGACCTGTATGCCTGCAATAATCGTGATAAGCAGCCCTGCGATGAGGATAACCGCGAGGCCAAGGCTGCGAAGGATTGCCGAGCTTTCGCGGGGAGTGAGGAACCCCACCGCGGGGCCGAGGGCGATCATGCCGACGGCAACTACCAGCAGAATAAGAAGAATCTTGCGACGAAGCATGTCCTCGAGCGTCTGCTTCGCGATTGCTATAGTGACCACGTCTTACTCACCTCCAGCTTTCATTACCGTCTCAACAAAGACCTCTTCAAGTGTTCTGCGATGAGGCTCGATGCTGATTATTCGCCCCTTCGCGCCGCGGATGAGGTCGATGATGTCGCTCACCTTATCTGTATCTGTAGACGCGATTCGCACAATGTTGTTGTTCTCTTCAACGGCGCCAACAAGCTCCTTGAGCTTCGCAACCACGCCGTTGCTGATGCCGTCTGCCTGAATCTCCACCTTCTCGCCGGCCGTGAGCTCGTCGATTCGGCCCGTAACTCGCAGCTTGCCTGCATGAATAATCGAGATGCGCGAGCACACCCTCTGCACATCATCAAGCTGATGCGAACTCAAGAACACGGTCTTGCCTGCTTTGCCAACGTTTGCCACGATCTCGCGAAGCTCGGCGTGCGCTATCGGGTCCAGCCCAGAGGTGGGTTCGTCAAGAAAGAGCACCTTCGGGTCGTTGATGAGCGCTTGAGCGATGCCCACGCGCTGCAGCATTCCCTTCGAGTAGCCGCGAATGGGCCGCCGCCACGCCTTCGGGTCCAGCCGCACATCCTCGAGACACTTTGTGATGCGCTTGCTTCGGTCCGGCTCTGATATACGGAAGAGGCGACCATAGAAGTCCAGCAGGTCCCACCCGCTCATCGACTCATAGAAGTACGGGTTCTCCGGAAGGTAGCTCACCTGTGACTTGATGGCGATGTCACCCAGCGGCTTTCCGAGAACCGTGGCCGTGCCCTCGGTAGGGAAGATGAGACCAAGCAGAATCTTGATCGTGGTCGTCTTACCGGCGCCGTTGCGCCCCAGAAACCCAAATATCTCGCCCTCCTCTACTTCGAGGGTCAAGTTGTCCACCGCTGTGATCTCGGCCTTGTTCCAAACGTCGAGGTATTTCTTTGTAAGGCCCTGGATGCTGATTGCGGCAGCCATAAGGGTCCCCTCCTGGTGACTTAAGTTGAATTGCTTCGCGTGTAACACACAAAAACCGGGTCCTGCACTAGCGACCCGTCGCGCCTCAGTATAGCGCGCCTACCAACGGATGTCAAACTGCAAAGGTTGCTCGTTTTCTCACCAACTTCGCGTGCCTATTGCATGTTGTGCGTGCCAAAGGCACGCTGCGTTCCTCCTTCCAGCGCTCCTTGACAGGAGGCGGAGCCATTGATATAATGCGTAGGTAAGGACGAGTGCGGATGGAAGTTCTGGCAATGAATGAAAAGTCTGGTCGAGTTGCTCTCGCGCTTTCGTGCGCGGGCGCCGTCGATACACGCGCCTTCGTGTCTCGCGCTGCGCATCGCCTGCGCATGCCGGCCGACTTTCACCATGTGCATCTCCACGCCGTGTTCCATTCCTACATTCCGGAATGACCCGCTCGGTGCTGTGAGGCAGTCGAGCGGGTTTTTGTGTTTCTGGGCGTCGCCGCCCCTTGGATATTGCCGACGAAAGGTTGGGTTGCAACTGATATGAATCATGACGTCCTGGTTCTCAATAGCGACTATGAGCCGCTCAACGTGTGTCATGCACGTCGAGCGCTCGTAATGATCTACCTTGGCAAAGCGGACGTACTCCACGCGCTCGACCGCCCGTCGGCAGCTCCACTTCCTGCGCCGTCGGTAGTGAAGCTGCGGCACCACGTCCGAAGGCCGATGCCCGAGCTAAAGCTCTCTCGGCGCACCGTATTCGCACGAGATGAATATACGTGCCAGTATTGCGGCACAGTGGCGAAGGACCTCACCATCGACCACGTTATCCCGAAGAGGCATGGCGGTCCGTCAGCTTGGGACAACCTGGTTACCGCATGCCGCCGCTGCAACATGAAGAAGAGCGACAAGATGCTTAGCCAGACGAGCATGAAGCTGAGCAAGATGCCTCGCAGACCCAGGTATATCCCGTACATCAGTCTGGCGAAGTATCTGCATGGCCGCAAGCACGAGGTCTGGAGAGACTATCTCCCGGTCTATTCGGACCTGCGCGAGTAGTCCATCTCTTCCCTGTACGCAAGCCGACCGCCTTAGCGTTACCGCCAAGACGGTCGGCTTTCGTCGTTTCAAGCAAGACACGAGGGCGTGTGGGATAATAACCGGTATGAACGCTAGGTCCGCTGCTGATCAGAAGACTATTGTTGCCGCCATGAGCGGCGGGGTGGACAGCGCTGTCACCGCGGGCCTGCTCAAGAAAGACGGGCACGACGTTGTGGGCATCACGCTGCAGATATGGCAAGAGCATGCCGAGCAAGGCAGCCACGGGGGCTGCTGCTCGCTTGGCGCCGTGGAGGATGCGCGCCGAGCATCCGCCGCCATCGGCATTCCTCACTATGTACTGAACTTCAAGGATCACTTCGGACGACAGGTCATCGACCGCTTCGTGAGCGAGTACGCCGCGGGCCGGACCCCCAACCCCTGCGTGGAGTGCAACCGCAGCGTCAAGTTCGACGAGCTGCTTAAGCAGGCCGAGGGCTTGGGAGCGGACCTGCTAGCGACGGGCCACTACGCAAGGATTCGGCTGAATGCGGAGACTGGTCTCTATGAGCTCCTCAAGGCAAGAGACGCGGCAAAAGATCAGAGCTACTTCTTGTTTACCATGACCCAACGACAGCTTGCCGCCACTCTCATGCCGCTTGGGGAGCTAAGCGGCAAGTCCGAAACTCGCCGGCTGGCACGCGAGATGGGCCTGGCGCTCGCGGACAAGCCGGACAGCCAGGAGATCTGCTTCGTGCCCAAGGAGGGTTACACTCGGTTTCTGGCCGAGAAGGCTCCCGAGACGCACAGATCGGGTGAGATTGTAACTTCAGACGGTACGCCAATCGGAAGTCACCAGGGCGTGGCGAACTACACCATTGGCCAGCGCAAGCGGCTGCCTGCCAGCAATTCGGGCCCACTCTATGTGCTGCGGCTCGACGCTGCCACCAGGCGCGTCGTAGTGGGATCAGATGCGGAGCTCTACGAGACGCAGTTCGCGGTCGGCGCACTCAACTGGATTTCGGGCTCGGCGCCCGCGCTTCCGCTTGCGGTATCTGCTCGCATTCGCTATAATGCCGAAGCCGTTAGCGCCGTCATCTCGTCTAGTCCATTGACGGGCGAGGTTCAGTGTACGTTCGAGACGCCGCAGCGTGCAGTCACTCCCGGACAGGCCGCCGTGTTCTACCTGGACGATGTGGTGCTGGGAGGCGGCGCAATCGAGCGCACCGGCGCGTCAACGGACACCATGCCTCAGGAGTAAGCCTTGGATTCGCAGCAGATAATGGCCTGGTCCCTGGTTGGCCTGGCCGCAATTAACCTCATAACCATGGTCGCCCTGCTGGCTGCGGTGCCAAAGGTGCTGAAGGCTCTCACGGAGGTGACCACGAAGTCGGGCGCATTCCTCACTCAGATGCAGGAGGAGACCACTGCGACGCTGCAGCAGGCGCACGACTCACTGGCGAGAATCGAGACCCTTACTCAGACTGCGGAGAAGATGATTCGCGAGGACCTGACTCCGACGCTTAACTTAGCAACCAAAACCTTGAAGCATGTAGATGACATTGCCGAGGGAGTGAGCGAAGGCGTGGCGAGCGTGCGAAAGATAGTTGGAACTGTACAGGCGGTTGCTGCCCCAGGAGCTCTGGCTGCCTCGCTCGCCCAGGCAGTGCGCACGCCAAGCGGCAAGGCGAGCATCCTGGCAAGCGCGGTAACGGTGGGTTTCGGAGCACTCATGAGAGCCAGGGCAAGCCATGATCAGCCGAAAAAGCCTGCAGCCGAGACTGCTAAGGCGGAGAACTAGATTCAACGCAGCCTACTTCGGCGAACCGCTAACCCGTTCTGTTCATGACGAAGCCAGCGATATTCCGTCGTTCCTGCGGAGGCAGGAACCCAGGAGGGCGAACCTGGATTCCCGCTAAGGGCATGCGGGAACGACGATTTGACAGTCTGTACTGCATTCACGAGCGTTGAGAATAATGCGGACTAAGAGCGTAACGGCTACTATAAAGGGAGTATTACAGTGGAAAACCAAGACAACGACAGAAGCGTGATGGTGAGCGTATTGGCCGGCATCGGTATTGGCGTCCTCGTGGGTGCCATTGCCGGGCTTCTCTTCGCTCCGAAGAGCGGCGCGGAGATCCGCGGCGACATCGGACACAGCCTGAAGGACCTCGGAACCAAGCTTGGCGACCTCAGCCATCAGGTTGCCGCCAAGGTCAAGAGCGCTGTGGACAGCAGCAAGGATGCGATTGCCGCCGTAGTCGAGACGACTGACGACGGATCCGAGGCTGCGGTTTAGCAGGTCCGGTAATCCCGAGCGCCACTCTGGGCGAAGCCGACCTTCGCCCGGTGGAATCGGTTCACCTCCCCTATGCGCGTCACCGTCGAAATAAGCACCACTTCCTGGCGACAACTGGCGAGGGGAGCTGTTACTCCCCTGCTCGTGTTGTGCCTGGTCTATTTCTTGTGGGTAATACGCAGCCTGCTTCCGCCGTTCCTGGTTGCGCTCTTCATCGCGGCATTACTGCACCCCGTGGTGAATCGGCTGCAAAAGCGAGGCATCTCTCGCCAGCGAGCAGTTGCCGAGTTGTTCGGCGTAGCTGTTCTGGGGGTCGTGCTCG
>VFKD01000259.1 GCA_009885735.1 bacterium | reverse complement strand
TCGAGATGAGCAATACTTTCAAGAACTTATTGCCGGACGGGTTCGCCGACCTCCGTCGCACGGTTGACCCCTATCAACCTGAAACGATACATCCGATCTACACGAAGCTCGGCTTAGCTGACGTTCAGGCTGAACCAACATCCTATGCCGACGCGCTTGCATTCCTAGCGACACCTATCGGGCAGCAGTGGTCTGTATTGCCAGTAGAGATACAGCATTGGTTTAGCAAGCTGCTGGAGTTGGAACTCAGTGAGATTGCAATGACAGATGCGCAGATAATGGTCCAGATCGACCGAATAATTGACGATGCCGCGAACGACCTTCTCTCGGACGACATTGAGCTGTGGCAGCGCCGACTTGAGGATACCGCCTACATCCTCTACCTCGCAGGATCTCCAGAGGTCGCCGGCATAGTCGCCCGTCATGCTGCGTCTTTGAACGGCTGCACCGTACCCAGCACCAATCCGTTCCTGCGAGCGCTTACCGACACTACGCTCCTGCTCTTGATGGAGTTGTTTCACGAGAAGTATGTAGCGAATGGTTCATCTCGAGAGATCGCAGACAGCGTGATCACCTGAACAACTGGGGTACCTCCGTCGCTGTCCTCAGGTTCTCGGCTCCTCCACCAGAATATCGCCACAATCGCGCCAATCACCAGTGCTGCATAGAGCAGAGCGAACACCTCGCTCCTTTCATAGCGGAAGTGCCTCCAGTGCAGCGCGAGCATCACCACCGCCATGGGCACCAACGCAGGCATTGCGATGCCCCATTTGAACACTACGAGCATGTAGGCACAGAGCAGCGCGACCAGCACCACGACCAGCCTCCGGTACGTTCGACGGTCCGGAACAAACCGCGTAACGGACGAGACGAAAAACGCGATGAAGAGGAAGTCGGCGAAGCCCACCGCAACATTGTATGGCGCGGCTGAGCCACTTACCGGTTTCGGCGCTGGAAGGGGCACGGTCATCGCCCGCGTGACGGTCTGAGCGATGGGGCTGTTCGACTCCATTATCTTCTGGACAGGTCCACCAAGGAACACGGTCCAGATGTCCACGAGCGCGAGCACCGCGGCAATCGGAGGCAGCATGTTGATCGAGCGAACGATAAGCGCAAGGAGCGAGCCGCCAGTTGCAGCCAGCCAGATGACGAGCACGCCGGACAGACCGGGCACCGCCACGACAGCGCTCCAGGGCAGGTGCGGCCCGACGCCGCGCGCAGCGAACATTAGGGGCACGATCAGGAGTGCTGCCACAACCAGGTGAATAACCAGACGCGACGGCGCATACGAGGAGCGAGCGAGCTGAGCCGGCAGCCACACAGCCAGCGCCAAGGACATAAGCGTGGTGAGGAGCACGACCCCCAGGCTATTGACAGGGATGCGCGGGGTAATCTGCCAGAATGCGAGGTAAGCAATCGCCAAAGTGATCGAGACTCGCGCAGCCCTGCTGCGTTCCGCCGGCGGGAGTTGCAGCGCTTGTGGTCTTTCGGGCAGCACTTCAGCAGCGACGTCCGACATTCGTGACCTCAGTTACAGTAGATTTTCGCACACTCATCATGGCGGCGCCAGACGGTTCCAACAGCGCAAATGGTACATTTGTCTGGCTCTTTGACAAATAAGCCTTTTCGATTATATAATAGTGGCGGCGATGCGTCAATCCTGGCGCTTCCCGAAGAACCGTTTGTGCATCAAGGTAGATGCCTCACTTTTGCATCCCCCGGCGGTCTCCCGCAAGCAGCGCTTCTGTCCCCTCTGTCGTCTCACAGTTCATTGCAATGGTCAGGTCGTCCGGGCACACCTATCAGGCCCAATTGCATGCAGGGCTAGAGTCCCAATGCCTACTCGATCGACAAACCAACCTAGCGAGGGATACCATGACTGACACCGCTGCTGAAGGCAAACAGCTCCGAATAGTAATTGCCGACGATGAGCCCATCATTCGGCTCGACCTAAAGAAGATGCTTGAGGGCCAGGGATACGCAGTCGTCGCCGAGCTCGGAGACGGTGCCGCCGCAGTGGAAGCCGCACGCACTCTGATGCCGGACATCTGTATTCTGGATATAAAGATGCCCATCATGGATGGCATCGACGCCGCAAAGGTTATCTCCGACGAGAAGATCGCTCCAGTTTTGCTGCTCACCGCGTACTCTCAGATCGACCTAGTGAACCGCGCCAAGGAAGCAGGGGTCTACTCGTACCTTGTGAAGCCCTACAAAGAAGCCGATCTCGTTCCAGCCATCGAGATAGCAATGAGCAGGTGGGAAGAGTATCTGGAGCTCGAGAAAGAAGCCCGCAGCCTTGAGGACAAGCTCGAGACCCGCAAGTCTGTGGACCGAGCGAAGGGTATCCTAATGGACCAGTACGGCCTTAAGGAGCAAGAGGCGTTCCGACGCATCCAGGTGCAGTCGATGCACACTCGCAGATCGATGCGCGAGATTGCAGAGGCGATTATCATTGCCCGAAACGTCTAGCCGCACCATCGCCGGTCCGCTGGCATGGCGCTCTAGCCGGCTACCCGGTCAAGCGTAGTTGCCCAACTTCGGCGGACTATTTGGGGGTGGTTTTGGGTCGAGGTCGACCGCGAGGACAGGTATGCGCTCACCCATTCGAGCTCGGCGGCTGCTATTTGCTAGACGCCGAACAGACAATCCGGACATCTCCATCCTCCAAGAGGAGCTCGAGGCGACGGAGAGGAGACTCCGCGAGGCACATCATCTCGTGGAGCAGCTTCGCGCCGAGGCCGATGAGCGTACGGCCGAGGCGAACGCTCTGCGTCATGTAGGCGAGGCGATGGGCTCTGCGCTTGACCTTGAGGAGGTGCTCAAGGCGACTGCAGACATTGCCATGAAGGTAACTGGGACAGACTCATGCCAGGTCTACCTCTACGACAAAACCAAGGACGAGCTCGTACTGCGGGCGGCGGACGAAACGGCCCAGAGCATGATTGGAAAGTTGCGCCTAAAGGTCGGCGAGGGAATCACTGGCTGGGTCGCCCGTGAGCGCAAGCCCGTTGCTGTTCGCAGCAACGCTCGCCAGGACCATCGCTTCAAGTTCTACGCTGAGATCCACGAGGAACAGTACGAGAGCATGCTCTCGGTTCCCCTGGTCAGTCACAATGAGATGCTCGGCGTCATCAACGTTCGCACGCGCCAACCGCACAACTACACCAAGAACCAGATGCGCCTGCTGTCCGGAATCGCCAGCCAGGTAACTGGCGCGATTGAGCAAGCCCGCCGGACACGCCAACTGCAGAAGACCGCGGTTCAGCTCCACACGCTCTCCGAAGTTAGCCAGGCGATTACCTCCAATATCTACATTGATGAAGTCCTCAGCCTGTTCGTGGGAACTATCGCGCGCACGCTCAACTACAAGGTCTGCACCGTAATGCTCGTAGACCGAGAGAAGAACGAGCTCGAGATCAAAGCGACTCAGTCCCAGTTTCCCGAGTACAACCGCAAGCCGAACCTCAAGATCGGCGAGAGCGTTGCGGGCCGCGCGGTCGCTAAGGGAAGAGTGATTACCGTGCCGGACGTGAAGAAGCACCCGGAATATCGGTTCCCGGACATTGCTGCGAAGGCCGGCCTCGCCTCGCTGGCCTCGGTGCCGCTCACTAGCAAGGGAGTGGTCATCGGCGTCCTCAACTGCTACACCGAGAAGGTGCATCAATTCAACACTGAGGAGCTGGCCATTCTGCAGGCTCTATGCGCGCAGTGCTCCCTGGCGATCGAAAATGCCAAGCTGATGGTGAAGTCAGCGGTCATCCAAGAGATGCACCACCGCGTCAAGAACAATCTGCAGCAGATCGCAAGCCTTGTGAGGCTGCAGATGCACTTTAGTAAATACACCACGGTGGACGAGGCACTCGTGGATACATTGAACCGAATCCTAGCGATTGCTGCGGTTCACGAACTCCTTAGCAGAGACGACCTAGATACAGTGAGCATCAACAAGGTTGCCGAACAGATACTATCAGCCACCAAGCAGAGCGTCGTGGCGCCTGGAAAGTCGGTTTACACTCGCGTTGAAGGCCCCGAGGTCCGTCTGCCGCTGAGCGAAGCCACTACCCTTGCCCTGGTGGTGAATGAGCTGGTGCAGAACGCGGTGGAGCACGGATTCAAGAATCTCGATTCGGGTCGCATATCTGTCCTGCTTGACCTATCGGACTCGCACGTCACTGTTCGGGTGGTGAATGATGGTCAGGGGCTGCCGGAAGAGTTCGACCCTGCCAAGATCGACTCGCTCGGATTGCGTATCGTGCTGGACCTGGTGCGGGGAGGGCTCGGCGGCACATTCACCATGGAGAGCCTCGACGGCATCACTGCCACAGTGCAATTCCCCCGCAAGCACCTCTAGCCTCAATACTGTCAATACTGTTCACGTTGCGTGCTACAACCTGTACCACTGGCCGCGACGGTGGCGTGCTATGTCTGTTTTCGGTGCGACATGACGGATAGTTGGACATCTTGCGTTTGACGACGCGCTGGTTGTGGCGGTACGTGAGCGGCGGCAACCGGGCAGCCACAGTTTCGTCCAAGAGCTCATCATAGACTGCTTGCCACCTGTGACGGGGAAACGACAAGGAAAGACGGCAGTTTTCGACGCGCGGTACGGACCGCTTGAGTAAACGACAGCCGGTCGGAATCGACTTGCGCGCGAAGCGCAGCATCGTGCATGATGCTGTGGACGGCATAATGCGCCAACAGGAAGCCCCAGAACTCCTGATAGACTCCACCGGGCGTAGTGCTCCTGAGCACCATGCCGCATCTATGCAGGTGTGTCTTGAACTCATCGAAAGCTGTCTCGATCTCCCATCGGTTCAGCACAAGGCAGAGTCAGGTCGGCGGGGGACGCGGCTTTGTGGTCCAGGATGGTGGGTATCAACCTAAAGAGCGTCTCTTCAGAAGCGGATTCGCCGGTCAGTTGGAACTCGATCGCGCGCACCTTGATCCCATCCCCGCCGCGCCGCCGCTCGTTCGGAGACAGGAGCCAGGCTCGGTTGGGGTTTGCTGTCTCCGATCCAAGCTGATCGCGTCACCATTAGGTCTTGCGCTCATGCACGCTGAATCTGGAAACTTGATTGCGCCGCACACGTAGATCTCACGCGCGCGACGCATTCGGGAACAGCCTGATCGGTCAAACGGAGGGCATTCAGGTGGATGCTTCGCCCCTAATGCGCTGTTGTACCTCCTCAACAGCCCTCGGACGCTCAGTGGTCTCCTCAACGAGGTCACTGGTCAAATGCCCTAGAACTACTTCGCGCCTATGCGTGAGATTGTCATTCCCGTGGTCCGTGTCTAGTTTAGCAGCCCCGCCAGCGCCTCTTCCTGGGCGCTCTTAAACTGCTCGTCGTAGAGGCTCTTGTATACTCCCGGTCGGGCAACCAGCTCCGCGTGAGGCCCAACATCCACGATGCGTCCTCCCTCCATCACCACGATTCGGTCGGCAGACATAATGGTGCTGAGGCGATGGGCAATCACAAAGTTCGGGCGACCCTTCATGAGGCGCTCGAGGGAAGCCTGCACGTTTGCCTCCGTCTTGCTGTCTAAGGCGGAAGTGGCATCATCCAGAATGAGGATTCGAGGATCCGTGAGCGTCGCACGCGCAATGGACAGCCGCTGCTTTTGCCCAACCGACAGCTTGATGCCATCCTCGCCGATTTTGGTCTCATAACCATCTGGCAGCGACACGATATAGTCGTGCAGATCTGCACCCTTGGCCGCCTCCACAATTTGCTTGTCGGTGGCCTGGGGATAGCCGTAGGCAATATTCTCCTTGATCGAGACCGAGAAGAGCAGCGACTCTTGGCTCACCGTCCCTATCTGGCGGCGCGTCGTCTCAAGCCGAATGCGGCGCACATCGTGGTCGTCGATGATGACCGATCCACGGTTTGCATCATAGAAGCGCGCAATGAGGTTCACGAGTGTCGTTTTGCCCGCTCCCGATGGTCCCACGATGGCGATCACCTCGCCCGGCTCCACCTTCAGGTTGATGTCGTGAAGCACTGGATTGTCTTGCGCATACCCAAACGTCACATACCGGAACTCCACAGCGCCGCGCATCGCCTTGAGAGAGACTGCGTTGGGCGCGTCCATAATCTCGGGACGCGTGTCAAGAGCCTCGAAAACTCGATCAATGGCCGCGCCGGCCCACTGCGCCTGAATGTTGAAGTCCACAAGCCGCAGCGCGGGATCATAGAGATAGCCGATGAATGCCGTGAAGGCGACAAGCTCTCCCGGCTGCACCTCGCGGCGGAAGACGAGCTGCGACCCAAACCAGTAGACGAGTCCAGTTCCGATGGCTCGAACAACTCCCGCGAACAGCCCAAGAGCGCGGTTGAGCTTCGCCTGCTGCATGCCGAGGCGGAAGTTGTCTGCCACGGTCTGCATGAACACCTCGGTCTCATGACCTTCCCGCACAAATGCCTTCACCACAGTGATGCCGGCAATCTTCTCCTGCAGGCCGCCCAGCAGCGCATCCCACCTCTCCCGAAGCTGTTCGCTGAGATCTCGGATCTGCTTGAGAAACAGCTTGTAAACAGCCACATAGACCGGAACCACCGCAACGGCTATCGCGCCCAACCGAACGTCCATGCGGAATATCACCGGGATCACCACGAAAAGCGTGAGAATATCCGTGATAAGCGTTACGAATCCGCCGGTGACCATGTACTGAATGACATTAATGTCGTCCACCACTCGCGCCATGATCTTGCCGGTTTGGCGCTTGTCGTAGTAGCTCATCGAGAGGCGATTTAGGTGGCGGTACGACTGATAGCGAAGGTCGAACACCACCCGTTGGCCGAGCCAACCGATGAGATAGTTGAGCGCGAACGACGCCGCGACGCGCGCGGCATACAGGAGCACCACCATCCAGAAGATGAGGTTGAGCTTCGACCAGAGCTTGCGTGGAAGCACCGAGTCTATGAGGTATTGCGTAATGAGCGGCATTGGAATGGCGCTGAGCGTGACCAAGAGCATCAGCACGACAGCGAGAATCACCGGCCTGCGGTAGGGCCCAAGATAGCCGAACAGGCGCTTGAAGTTGCTCACTTCGCCGCCTCCGCCTCTTTAGCGCTCTCGAGCGCGACCTTAAACTGCTGATTATAGAGCTCCGCGTAGATTCCGCCTAGAACCAGGAGCTCCGCATGGCTGCCCGCCTCGCGGATCGCGCCCTTCTCCATCACCACGATCACATCCGCGTTCACGATGGTCGAGAGGCGATGGGCTATCACGAAGCTGGTGCGCCCCTTCATCAGAGCATCAAGGGCGCCCTGAATGAGGGTCTCCGTCTCGGAATCCAGCGATGATGTCGCCTCGTCCAGCACCAGAATGCGCGGGTCCGAGAGCAGCGCCCGAGCGATAGCGATTCGCTGCTTCTCGCCACCGGAGAGCTTCACGCCGTCCTCGCCAATCCGAGTGTCGTATCCTTTCGGAAATCCCTCGATCACATGAGCGATGTTGGCTGCACGGGCGGCATCCTCCACCTGTTGGTCGGATGCATCCAGGCGCCCGTAGCGAATGTTCTCGCGGACCGTGGAGTTGAACAACACGGTCTCCTGAATAACCACTCCCATCTGCCTTCGCAAGCTGTCCAGCTTCACGTCGCGAAGGTCGTGCCCGTCCACCAGAATCGCACCGTCCGTCACATCGTAGTGCCTCGAAAGAAGGTTGATCATGGTTGTCTTGCCGGAGCCGGATTGCCCAACCAAGGCCACCATCTGCCCAGGCTCAATCTTGAGGTTCACTCCCTTCAGCACCGGCTGGCCCAATTCGTAGGCGAACCAAACGTCGCGATACTCCACTGCTCCGTGAATTGCGGGCAGCTCGACCGCGCCGGCTCGATCATCGACGTTCGGACGAGTGTCGAGAGTGCCAAAGATACGGTTCAGCGCTGCGTTGGTTCTTGCGACCTGGTCGTTAATCTGAATCAACCGCAGGATGGGTCCGTAGAGGTAGCCCGTAATGTAGGCGTTGAAGGCGATAAGCTCGCCGACAGTGAGTCGGCCTCGCATCACTTCACGACCGCCGAACCAGAGAATGAGCGCCACTCCGCAGCCTGACCCAATAAACTCGGCAATGGTCCAAAGCCGAGTGCCAAGCATGCCCTGGTGTACGTTGAGGTTAAGCAGCGTCCTGTTTTGGCCCACGAAGCTGCGCACCTCAGCGCGCTCGCGAGCATAGGACTTCACCACCATTGCGCCGGCCAGCTTCTCCTGCAAGTCACCCAGCATCACATCGCGCTCCTCGCGAATGTCATCCGCCGTACTCTTTATCTTGCCGATGTGGAGGAGGTAATTGATAATGTAGAACGGGAACACGCTGAGCGCCACGAGGCTGAGCTGCCAGTTCATGTAGAAGACCGTGATCAAGACCGCGATGAGGGTGAATAGGTCTTGGATCACCGTTACGAAGCCACCGCTAATGAGCTGGTCGAGCGTGCCCACGTCGTTGGTGATGTTCGACATCAGCTTGCCGGTCTGACTCTTCTCGAAAAACCCGAGGCTGAGCGTTTGCATGTGGCCGTACAGCTTGCGACGCATGTCCAGCTTGAAGCGTTGACCAAGGTAGGTAACAGCGAGCGTCTGACCAAAACCAACCAGGCCGCTGACAACAGCGATTAGGACGAAGGCAAAGGAGACAAGGAAGAAGTTGAAGCGTTCGCGATTGATGAGGTGGTCGACGATGTACTGGACAATCTTGGGAGGCTGTAGTCCCAGAGCGGCGTTCACTACTGTGAAGATGGCGATAAGAACCATTATCTTCCAATAGGGCCGAACCTCTTTTGCGAGCCGCTTTAGATTTCGCATGCCGACTCTGCGCCACTAGGGACACTGAAGCGACAATTATCGCAATCAACGTGGATTACGGATTGATTGAGTTGCCGAAGCGGGGAGGTTTGGCGAGGTTCCATTTAAAAGGACCAGCCTATGCGAACTTGTAAGCCTTCTGTTGCGTTGAGCAACACATGCTCCCTGCGGATGCGCCTGGGGTCAGGCAGCCTGCTGGATTGTGACGCAGGGTAGTCCCAGCGTCTATCCGTGGTTCCACCTTGCTCCTGCGCATTCCTTCGGATGTACCAGATGTTCAGATTATGGCCCGACAGACCGAGCTGGTTAGTTGCGAAGGTCCATTCTAGGACGACATCACGCCTCGTGCCAGAGTAATCTGCTCTCGTACTGTGGCTGGCGCGGTGCCTCCGAACGCGGTTCGGCCGCCGACGCTCGCCGCTACCGAGGTGATGTCCGCTGGGCATCCGGCAAACTCGCCTGCAAGGCCGGCCAGCGCCTCGCTGTCCAGCGATTCTAGGCCAATCCCGGCGTTGACGCAATGCAGAACGATCCGGCCCACCACCTCGTGGGCCGCGCGGAAAGGCATCCCCTGCCGAACGAGGTAGTCCGCCAGATCGGTCGCGGTGCTGAAGTCGCCCGTGGTCGCCGCCAGCATCCTATCTCGCCGAAAGATAGCAGTTCGAAGCAGTCGCTCGAAGGCGGGCAAAATGGCGGAGACAGTGTCCACAGCATCGAACAGAGCCTCCTTGTCTTCCTGCATGTCTTTGTTGTACGAAAGGGGAAGTCCCTTCATCACGGTCAGCATGGTCATTAAGTCACCGAAGACTCGACCGGCCTTGCCGCGTGCCAGCTCGGCCACATCGGGATTCTTCTTTTGCGGCATGATGCTGCTGCCTGTCGCCACCGAGTCGTGGAGCGCCACAAACGCAAACTCGGGCGTGTTCCACACGATGATGTCTTCCGCGAGCCGTGAGCAGTGCATCATTAAGATGGAAGCCGCAGAGAGCGTGTCCAGCACAAAGTCTCGATCCGAGACGGCATCAAGGCTGTTCGGAATCACCGAGGCAAAGCCAAGCAGATCCGCCACGCGTTGTCGATCGATCGGAAAGGTGGTTCCCGCTAGGGCGCCGGCTCCCAGCGGCAGAGCATTCGTCCGGTGTCGCGCCTGAACGAGGCGTTCGTGGTCGCGCTCCATCA
The DNA here is from genome assembly GCA_009885735.1 of bacterium. Taxonomy (GTDB): domain Bacteria; phylum Armatimonadota; class Chthonomonadetes; order Chthonomonadales; family CAJBBX01; genus VFKD01. Next base: position 5,264 of record VFKD01000259.1, on the reverse strand, counting down.
TCCAGAAGTAGGCCAGCAGATGATGCGCCAACACCACCGGCTGGCCATGCTGCAGGTGCGTGCAGCCGGGAAGCACCGTCTCTGTCTCTCCGTCGGCGATGTCCACGAGGCAGTGTTGAAACGAGCGCACGAGCCCTAGGATGTGGTCGATAGCGTCGATTGTATACAAGCGGAAGTCCGTCGCCACCTGATCATTGCGGCTGCGGGCGGAGTGGAGCTTGCCAGCAACTGGGCCTATCCGCTGGGTCAGCAGAGACTCGAGTGCCGAATGAATGTCCTCTGCCTCCTGATCGAAGCTCGCGGCGCCGGACTGGATATCGCGCTCGATAGCACGAAGCTCCGCCGCAATCTGTGCCGCCTCGCTGCTGGGAATAATCCCCTGCTCGCCCAGCATCGTCACGTGTGCGATGCTCGCGCGAATGTCGTGCCGCCACATTCGCTGATCGAAGGAGAGCGAATTGTTTAGGCGAGCGACGAGGTCATCGGTCGGCTCCTGGAATCGGCCGCCCCAGAGCTTAGCGCTCTTATCACCACTTGGATTGTCGTGCGCCATTCTCGCTACTTCGACCGATTACGCAGGGCCCAGTACATTCGGCTCTGCATGCCATGGGTCTTGACGATGCCTACGCTCTCGGACTGGTCGAATGTCTTGCTGTCGAACGAGGCCAGGTCCTCGTTGTAGAGAGCCCAATCGCTGCGGCGCCCCACCACAATACACGATCCGCGCCATAGGCGGAGGCGAACGGTGCCGCAGACGCGCTCCTGTATGCGAAGGATGAACGCCTCCAGGTCCTCCTTGAGCGGGTCGTACCAGAGCCCCTTGTACGCCATCTCTCCCCACTCCCGGTCCACGAGCGACTTGAACTTCAGCTCTGCTTGAGTGCAGACAAGTGCCTCCAGAGCGCGATGGGCAGTCAGCAGAGTCACTGCTGCAGGGCATTCGTAGTTCTCCCGCACCTTTAGTCCAAGCATGCGATCCTCCATAACGTCCACGCGCCCAACCCCGTGCTCACCAGCGAGAGCATGAATTCTGGAGACAAGATCGAGCGGCGAGAGTGCCTCCCCGTTGATTGTGACCGGCACGCCGTTCTCAAAGCCGATCTCAACATTGGCAGGTGCCGCCGGAGTATCGGCAATGCCTCGTGTCCACTGGAATATCTCCTCCGGCGGCGAGTAGTCCGGCTCCTCCAAGTGGCCGCCCTCAATGCTTCGGCCCCAGAGGTTTTCGTCGATGCTCCAAATCTTGTCGCGAGTCTGCGGCACCGAGATTCCGTGCGCCTCCGCGTAGTCAATCTCCTCGGTGCGGGTCCACGGGGAGCGAGAGCCGTCCGGCATCTTGCGGCCCTCGCGCATAGGAGCGATGATGGCGAGATCCGGAGTGAGCGTGCGCATGATGTACTCAATCCGAAACTGGTCGTTGCCCTTGCCCGTGCAGCCATGCGCATAGGCATCCGCGCCAATCTGCTTCGCCACCTCAACGGCCTTGAGGGCGATGAGTGGGCGGGCAATTGCAGTGGAGATGGGGTAGCCCTGGTAATCTCCGTTCGCCTGCACAGCCGGCCAGCAGTACTGCTCGATAAACTCGGCCTTCGCGTCCACCGTCGTATGCTCGGTACCCAGCGTGTGGGCGCGCTCCTCGGCCTGACGAATGTCTTCCGCAGGCTGCCCCACATCCACGGTGACTGTCACGACGCGCGAGAACCCGTACTCATCCCGCATGAGCGGGATGCACACGGAGGTGTCCAGACCTCCAGAATAGACGAGAACAACGGTAGACATCTTCTGTTTCCTTTCCTGGCTGCTTCGGGCAGGCACGGGGGCCCGCCCCTACAAATCGCTGGGCAGACACGGGGGCCCGCCACTACAAATCATTGGGCAGGCACGGGCGCCCGCCCCTACCCGTTTGGACCAATCAGCATCGCAAGGACAGCTTTTTGAGCATGCAGGCGTGCCTCGGCCTGGTCGAACACGATCGACTGCGGGCCGTCCATCACGTCGTCGGTGACCTCGTCGCTTCTGTGGGCAGGCAGGCAATGCATGAAAACCGCTTCCGCGTGCGCCGCAGCCATCACCCGTGCGTTCACCTGGAAGGAGCGGAACGCCTGCAGCCGAGCGAGCTGCTCTTTCTCTTGGCCCATGCTGGTCCACACGTCTGTATAGACCACATGCGCCCCAGCGGCCGCCTCAAGAGGAGCTGAAGTAATTGCAACCGCCTCCGGCCTCGCGGCAAGTTCTTGTGCGGCCTGGACGATGCTCTCATGCGGCTCATATCCCCGCGGACAGGCTGCTGCGATGCACATTCCGCACATCGCCGCGCCCAGCATTAGGGAGTGGAGGACGTTGTTGCCGTCGCCAATGTAGGCGATCTTGAGGCCGTCAAACCCGCCGAAGCGCTGACGAATAGCATACAGGTCCGCGAGAGCTTGGCACGGATGCTCGAGGTCGCTGAGGCCGTTGATGATTGGGATGCCGCAGTTGTCGCGCAGCTCAACCAATGCATGGTGTGAGAACACGCGCGCCATGATGGCGCTGACCCAGCGCTCCAGGTTTCGCGCGGTGTCCGGCACAGTCTCGCGCGTGCCAAGGCCAATCTCGGCAGGACCCAGCACCACGGTGTGACCGCCAAGCTGCTGCATACCGAGGTCGAATGTGACCCTTGTACGCAGGCTGGGCTTCTCGAAGATGAGCGCGAGCGCGGCGGGATAACTGAAGAGCAAGGAGGGTGTGCGCGCTGCCGAGGCGGCCTGCAGGGCCCGGGCCGTGTCCAGCAGGCCCATGAGCTGATCGCGAGACAGGTCGCGCATCGAGAGGAGGCTCTTGCCTCGGAGGGCGAGGCCGTCCGACCGCCACAGTTCTCGTACACCATCCACCGCCTCGGCGGCGGATTCAGTTGTGGATAGATTGCTCATTACTAAGCCCTCGTTCGGTTTGCTCCGAGCCGGAACCTACTATTGCACTTGCGGCACTCTTGTGCGCCACCGTTACCAAGGCGGCAACCGTATCACACCGCCACTACCTGTCACCCTGAGCCCTCGTCCGGTCATCCTGAGCGCGGCAATTCCGCTCATCCTGAGCCTGCCACAGCCTTACCGTGGCAGAGTCGAAGGACCGTATCGAGCCGCACTCGAAGGACCGCACCGTCGAGGAGTCGAAGGGTCCGGTCGTACCAAACACCGTGCGCCCGCTCTACCCCTATTGAAACAACGACGTGATGGAGAGATCCTGATTCGCGCGGCGGATCGCCTCGCTGAACAGAGGAGCGACCGAAAGTGTTCTCAGTTTCGGATGCCCTCCGCCGGGTCCCAGCGGAATTGTATCCGTCGTGATGATCTCAGCGACCTCCGGCCTGTCGCCCAATCGCTTCAGCGCGTCCGCAGCAAACACTCCGTGCGTGCAAGCGATGTGGATGTTCGGATTGCAGCCATGCTTTAGAAGCGTGTCCACTGCCTCCACCATGCTGCCGCCGGACGTAATCATATCCTCAATAATAATAGGCGTCTTGCCCTTCACGTCACCGGCGAGGTGCGTCACCTCGGTCACTCCGAGACCAGGGTGATGCTTGTAGCCGACAGCCAGCGGCGCATTGAGAGTGGCCACCACTTTGCGAGTCTTCTTGACTCTGCCTTCGTCTGGCGACACTACCACGATATTGTGGAGCGCCTTCGAGACAAAATAGTCACTGATGAGGTTGATGGCAGTGAGGTGATCCACGGGAAGGTTAAAGAAACCCTGGATGGCGTCCGCATGTAGGTCCATCGTCATCACGCGGTTCGCGCCCGCGGCTGTAATGAGGTCTGCAACAAGCTTCGCGGTGATAGGCTCGCGCGGCGCGTCCTTCTTCTCTTGCCGAGCATAGCCATAATAGGGAACCACTGCCGTGATGCGCCATGCCGATGCTCGCCGAAGTGCATCCATGCAGATGAGCAGCTCCATGAGGTTCGTATCGACCGGCGGACACGTGGGCTGAATTACGTAAGCATCCGCACCGCGAACGCTCTCCTCGAACTTCACATAGGCCTCGCCGTCCTTGAACCGGGATATCCGCAGGCGGCCAAGTTCCGTTCCCAAGTGCTCCGCCACGGTGTGCGCGAATTCCGGATGCCCGGTCCCGGCAAACACCTTCATCTCATGCGGCACAGTCATTCAGCACGTCCCTTCAGCCGTACGCACTCTGCGCACATCAGAGATAGAGAGAGCGAGACCGAGCACATCCTGGATGGATGGCTCGGCCTCGCCCCGAGGCCGGATCGCAACCCGTGAGCGGGTCAGAACCGAGTTGGTCCTAGAAACGGAACCCGATCTGAGCCTTGATGCCATCCACGCGAATGCTGTTCGCAAGGTTGTCGGTAAAGCCGCTCACCCAGTCGTACTGCCCCTCGATAAAGACGCGCTCGGAGAGGTTGACACCAAAAATGAACTGCATTCCGGGTTGAATCGTCTGGCCGAGATTCGGCGTGTTGATGAAGTATATGGCCGCCCCTAAGCCGCCATAGGCGCTCACCTTTGAGTCCTCGGGCGTGACGGGCCACAGAATCCTCACCGCGAGCGGAATCGCAAAGGCGGAGCTGGACCATGTGAAGTCCGAGCCGAAGACGACCTTGCCATTCAGAGGCATGGTTCGGAAGTGCGGATCGTACTCAAGGCCAATCTGCGTCCATGTGCTGTTTGTCTGACCAGAAAGCGTTGAGTCACTCGGCAGAAACACTCCCGCCTTTAGCGACCAATGGCGTAGGGCGGTGGGCTCAAAGTCTTGTGCTTGCGCTGCTCCAAGGGAGCCGGACAGGACTGCAGCCACGCCTAGGGCCTGCACAAGACCGCGCCACATCGACTTGCCGACAAATTTCACGAATACGTCCTCCTTTGTGTACTCATCGCGCCTCCGCATCCCGCGGCAGCGCTAGCTCATTGTCGGCACGCAGCCGTCCAAACCCGCAAGGGCTTGCAGCTTCGCGTACCTGAGCAGACGCCCCAGTATATCGCCCAGGAGCGATGAGAGTCAATCAAGCGTGCGCAAGCGTGCAGCGGCAACATAGAAATGTCCTATCTGCCTTCTGTCCATCTGACGGGTACGTTGGCCTCCAAACGAAGGGATTAAAGGCCGTTTACAGTTGAGCCGATATGGTGCCCGGTTGTCATTTCCATAGCTCGAATACTACAGTCCAAGCGCCCTCACCACCTCAGCTCTCGTCGCGCCTATCTCTCTTGGCGGGGCGCCGGCCTGATCCACCGCTGTCTGAGGGTCCTTAAGGCCATGCCCAGTCAAC
>VFKD01000718.1 GCA_009885735.1 bacterium | reverse complement strand
GGATGTGGCCGACGGCATTGTAACCAAGCTAATTCGCCGCCATCCGCATGTGTTCGGAGACACGCAGGTGGCGGATTCCGGCGAGGTTCTTCGCAACTGGGAGGAGATTAAGCGCGGCGAGAAGGCAAATGCTGCTCGAACCTCGGCGCTGGATGGAGTTCCCGCAGCGCTGCCGTCGCTCATGCTTGCGATGGCGATCTCGAAGCGTGCGGTGGATGTCGGATTCGAGTGGGAGAGCTTCGAGGACGTCTGGGCGAAGCTGCACGAGGAGATCGCCGAGGTGCGGCAGGCTATCGACTCGGGCGACAGCGAGCAGATAACGTCCGAGGTTGGGGACCTGCTGTTTGCCGTGGTGCAGGTTGCTCGGTGGATGAAGGTGGAGCCGGAGGACGCACTGCGCGCGATGGTGCGCCGGTTTGGCGGGCGCTTCAGGCACATGGAGCGGGCAGCCCAGGCACGCGGAACCGCGCTTGCGCAACTGAATGCAAGTGAGCTCGATGTGCTTTGGGAGGACGCAAAGCGCTCGCGAGCTTGAGGCGAAGGAGTCATGGTGGCATGCGCGTCCCGCGCATGAGGAGTCACGGGCGAGACGCCCGTGCCACGTTCTGGTCAGACTCGCAGATTGTGCCCTGAGCGACCGGTGGAACGCCGTACCACTGTAGGGGCGACAGCATCCGCCGGGAAGGCGTCCAACTGAGCAGAAAGGCCGTACGCGGATGCTTCGCCCTCCCGTCCGTCACACGCCAAACTGATACAGAGGCTGTCTCCCATCGTGGGCGAAGCATCCACGTCAAGCGCCCGCGCGTTTACGCTAGGCTGCGGGGTGGATGCTTCGCCCCTACGGAGTTGTGTGGCGCGTTCCTGCCGTGGCGGGCGGGACGCCCGCGCTTCGTGTGGTTCTTCGTGGCATGCGCGTCTCGCGCATGAGGAGTCACGGGCGAGACGCACGTGCAACGGCAGAATTACACATTCGCTAGGTGCCCGCGCCACGGCAGAAGTACATGGCGGCGAGACGCCCGTGCCACATTACCAGGCTTACTTCACGCTCATGAGTTCCAGGTCGAAAAAGAGCGTGGAGTTTGGCGGGATTGGACCCATCGCCTGGTCAGCGTAGCCAAGCTCAGGCGGAATGGCGACCTTGCGCTTGCCGCCCACTCTCATGCCGGTAACGCCCTGCTCCATGCCCGGAACAACCATGTTCGCGCCGATGCGAAAGGCATAGGGACGGCCCTTATCGTGACTGTCTTCAAACTGAGTGCCGTCCACGAGAGTTCCCACATAGTGGACCTCCACTTCCGTGTTCTCCTTTGCAACCGCACCCGTGCCTACTTTGATCTCCTCGATCTTCACCTTCACGGCGGGCCCAGGCTTCACGGGGTCCCGCTCGCGCGCGCCATTCGTGCCTGTGTTCTGGGCGGCGTCCAGGCTCGGGTCGGAGCCTTTTGTGGCTGGGCTATTAGAGATAATTGCGTACATAGACGCCAGAATGATTCCCACTAGGACCACCACAGCGATGCGGCGCTTCAAGAAATATGCGTTCAACGATTAACCCCTTTGTTGGTGGTGCATTAGTAGATCGTGTCGTCCGTGTCGGAGGGAGGGCCCGAACCAGCCGTGCCCGCCATCTCCTCCTCCATCGCCTGGTCGAACTCGCTGTCGAGGTCTTCGTCCATGGCATGCCCCATGTCCTTCACCCACTTGCGCATCGCTTTTGGGTCGTTCTCTATATCGCCATAGGCAGTCTCGTCGGCGAGGCTGTCCATCGCCTCATCTTCGGAGCGAACACGCGCAAACCTGGAGACGAGTTTCGTTAGCTGAACCGACTTGCAGCGCGGACAGGCCGGAGGCTTTGCCGATGCAATGACGCCCACGAGGGCACTGAACCGCTTGCTGCATGCGTCGCAAGTGTACTCAAAGATAGGCATGGCAGTGAACCCGGAACAATACTATTTTTTCGGCGCCACAGAGACAAGCACGGCAGGCGCCGCATAGCTCGCCTTGATGACGAAGTTGATAGAGACCTGACCAAGTACGGCAATCGGCACGCTCGTAGAGGCAATCGCATCGGAAGCCGCCTTCAGAACGATATGGCCCTTGGTCTCATTCTCGCCCAGCAGTGTCTTGCTCGCGTTCTCATCCAGCGTAACGCCGGGAGGCAAGGGATTGCCATAGACGCTCCCAAGGTGACGAAGCATCACATCCAGCGTTACTGGGCGCTTGAATCCCTCGGATCGCACGATCTCCACATCGATCCTGGCGCTCTCTCCTGGAGCAAGCGTAACCGCAGTTGTGCTCACCTTCACGCGAATGTCGACATCCGGCACGATGGCCACGCCCTGAGTTTGGACCTCGGTGAGCCCCCTGCCTCCGCCCGGGATGTATATCTCGCATATAGGCACGGCAGTCCGGGCAAACGAGATCGGCTTCCCGTCCGCTCCAGGCAGGTCGGCTGTTCCCACGACCTGCACGCCAGAGAAGTCCTGCTTGGCGTCCATCGCCGCCGAGAGCACCAGGCAGCCTTGGGTCATGCTGCTCGGAATGGTGAGCGGCGACGCGGTGATTCCCGGCGGAAGCCCACGAACTTCGACCCTTACTGGACCAGAGAATCCAAACTTCCGGACAACATGGACGTACCACGGAGCGCTCGTCCCTGGCGCGAGGCTCATCTTGTCGTCGTCGCATCGCAGCGAGAAGTCCTGACCGCTTTGGCGCACCTGCAGGGCATAGACGAAGTTGGCGCCGCCATGCTGATGAAGGTCCCTTACGTCTATGAGGTAATCGCCATCCTTCGGGCAGGTCCAGTCCAGGTGCGAATCCGGCCCATTCGAGTCGTCGTTCCGGGCAATCTCGCCGCCTGCATCGTTCATGATGACCAAAACGGGGTCGAGGCGCGAGTCGAATCGCCGTGCAAACACATCCAGCACGTACGACTGACCTGCCTTGGCACTAAACTTGAAGCGGTGCGCCGCTCCATATGGGTCAATCTGCGCGCTCACTGCACATGGGGGCGATAGTGGCTCCGGCTTTGCAGCGGACGGAGACGACGACACGGCTCGGCAGGGAACGTCCGTCACCATCACCGCCACCGGGTTGCTGGTGCCGCCAGGAGTCTCTAGCTGCACGAGCTGAGCGCCCAGTACGCGGTCTCCCACGTCCAGCTTGCAGGGCTCGGGCCGTGCTACTCCAAATCCCTCGGCTCGAACCGATGCCGTGGAGCCACGCTGAACCGCAAGCGGCAGCATCGACGTTATGTATGGGCGGCGAGTGATGTTGAGCCGATAGACCCAGTAGGAGTTGCCTGCGTATCCCACGTCTCGCACCTGGATTGTGAAATCTCCGGCCTTCTCGAACTTGTGGTGGAGCAGGGGGTCCGCGCGGAAATAGTCGTCATTCGCGGCAATCTCCCTGCCGGTGGAGTCTCTCAGGCTCAGAAGAGGGTCTGCGTGCGCCTGGAGGTCATGCACCTTGTCCTGGAGCCGAGCGCAGAGCACGGTAAAGGTGAGCGCCTCTCCTGCCGCCGCCTTGAAACGATAGGAGTCGACGTCCTCTCCTGTGCCAATCTTTCCGTTGACGGTAACCGGCAGCGTGAGCGCCTGGGCCCGTGCGAGGTCCTCGTTGGGCTCCACCTCGTTCGCTTCCGCCTCGTCGCTCACCACGATCTGCCCAATCGTGGAGAGCCCGCGCGGCGTGCCCACGCGCAGCTCGCGAATTCCTACCGCGGCAGTGGGAGAAGCCGTGAGCTTGAACGTGATCTCGTTGACCACTGGAAGCGGACTCGTGGGCGTGTTTCGCTTCGGCCAGCCGTCCTTGGGCGGTACGATCTCGCCGCTTACTCCGTCGCCTTGAACCCACACGCGATAGGCGCCATGGTAGTTGTGCAGACCGTTGAGCGTAACGAGAACCGACTGGCCGCGCTGAACGCCGCACGGCGACAGGCTGAACAGGAAGGGAAACGAGGTCTGTGAGCGGCTCACTGAAGCGACTAGGAGCATCAATACGCTCGCGATACCAATTCTAATGTTCATTCTCCCCCTCCGCTAGAGAAAGTTGTCACTTAGCTACTGCCCACTGCCCACTGCGCACTGGCTAACGGGAGTATATCAGAGATTAGCCCCGCTCGGCAACGCGGAGTGGTGTTCCATCGGTCCATTCTGTCCACCACGTCCGCGAAAGTCCACAACCCTCCTGCCCCAACAAACCCAAACACGTTTACAGTACCGCAGAACCACAATACGTGTTAGAATCTCAGTATGAAACGAACGCTTCTGGTCATTTGCGCCTATCTTGCCCTGTTCGCTGCACCTGTCGTCGTCGCACCGCCCCGTGCAGGGGCCGACACGACCGTTCTGTATGACGGCGCATCCGGCAAGTTGCCTTCCAATGCGGTGTGGGGATGGATGCTTGCCAACTTTGGCGGCGGCGCAATCACCGCGCCGGGAACCACCGGTGCCGTGACGCTCAACTCGACCGCATCAAACTCAATTCGGCTCGGCTATAGCCGCGTTGCGCCCGTTGCTCTGGACAGAACGGCGGGCTATACGCTTCGGTTCGATCTGCTCGTAGTATCCGAGAATCACTCCGCTTCGGACAAGAACGGCGACGGCCTTGGCGACCGGGCCGGCATCAGCGTCATTGTGGTTGGGAATGACGGCCTGGGAATAGAGCTGTCGTTCTGGGGCGGCGAGATCTGGCCGCAGTCGCAAACTCCGCTCTTTAGGCACGTGGCAACCGCCGAGCGCGCGTTCTTCAACACCAAGCTGCCTGGAACCGGCGCGGCCGGCACGGTTCGCTATCAACTGAGCGTCTCTGGGTCCGTCTATGCTCTCTATGCGAACGGAAGCGCCACTCCAATTCTCACCGGCCCGCTGCGAAGTTATGCCGCGTTCAGCGGATTCCCGGACCCCTATGAGATACCAAACTTCCTATGGATTGGCGACAACACCTCCAGTGCGCGCGGCAAGTTCAAGCTGGCGAGGGTGGAACTGACCGTTCCCTAGGCGCCGTCTCCCATCGTGGCGTTGTCCACTCTGTCCATCAAGTCCACGCCCTTCATTTCATACGGCGTCTTTAAGACCGCCACGATGCACTCGGATGTGTACGCCGAAGCACACCCTTCCGACAACGGCGATTCGTTCACGTGCCGCAGCTTCTCGCCGCTAGCAATACACCGATCGGTGTATTTCGGGAGCGCACGAAGGAGGCCAAGAAGCGACCCATCGTCGTAGGATGGGACGAGAGGGATGCACTGGTTCCCGCCCACCGCGACCTCCGGCAGCCTGACGAAACACGACGAGGGCTGCCACGGCGAAGAACTTCGAACGGCAGTCTGATTTGAATGGGGAATACGTAACTACCTGTCAGACCCGCTCTTGATGAGCCCGCCTGGTCGCTTGTGCCGGGCGGGCTTCTACATTCCTGGTTCAAGGAAGGAGATGTCGCTAACAACTGGGAACAGGAGTAGATGCTTGGTATTCGACCAACACTAGGCTCATGGATGTCTTGCTGGATGTCGTGGTAGTCCTCACAAGCGGTGGAGACCGGAATTCCATCGGGAAGCCACTTGTCGCAAGCGGCTCCGAAGGGCTGAGCGCCTGTGATGTCCCGATGAACGATGCGCTTTATCGACGACCTACTCTCAGGTAGAAGAACATGATCTGGATACGCGGCTTACTGCCTGCTTTGCTTCTGGCCGGTTTGCTGGTCAGCGACTCTCGTGCGAAGCAGGAGCCCATTCGCCGATACCCCGCGCACATCTCTCGCTCACCGGAACCGGTAGTGCTGTCGCAATTCGTGAAACGGTATTGTGTCGCCTGCCACAACAGGACAAACAAGGCTGCTGGGCTGGCGCTCGACGTATTCGGCAAGCAAGCCGTCGGCCGTCATCCGGAGGTCTGGGAGAAAGTAGTCCGCAAACT
>VFKD01000017.1 GCA_009885735.1 bacterium | reverse complement strand
TCACCAAGGCGGATCAGGAGAAGCTTGACCTCGCTTTGACGGAAGTCCTTTCACCCAAAGACAGAGAAGCACTCAAGGGCGCATCCAATGGCGGCTACCACTATTTCGGTAGTGCGAAGATATTCGCGCAAATGGGAAAGGCCTTCGCCGAAGCAAACCTCAAACTGATCAAAAAGTAGGAAACAAACAAAACGGCGGAGCCTGTGGCCAGTTCACTGCGATCGCATCCATCTTCACCAACGAAATGAACCATGATTGTGATCAGACAGGCCGTATCCACCGACGTGGAAACCATCGCCCATTTCAACATCTCGCTCTGCCGAGAAACCGAAGGACGGGAACTCGAACCCGTGACGGTAACCAACGGAGTCAGACGCTTTGTTTCCGAACCCAACAGGGGAAGGTATTTCGTGGCTGAGATCGACGGCGAAGTGGTGGGGCAAACCGCGCATACTTTCGAATGGAGCGATTGGAGAAACGGCGAGATCTGGTGGATTCAGAGTGTCTATGTTCATCCCCATTTTCGCAGCAAGGGCGTGTTCCGCACTCTCTTCACGCACATTAAGGAACTCGGTGACGCGGATGTAGATTGCTGCGGCATCCGCCTCTACATGGAGCGGGAAAACGAAACCGCTCGAGAAAGCTACCGACGCCTCGGCTTCAGCGAAACGGGTTATGTAGTTTTCGAGCGTTTGTTTTCCTCAATGGATGAAACCTGATCGTGAACTCGAAACTTCTTTTACTCGATGGCGCCACCGGCACCGAACTCAACCGCCGTGGCGTGGACACCGGCTTGCCATTGTGGTCGGCTAATGCGTTTACCACGGATGCCGGGCTGAATGTCCTGCGCCAGGTTCATCTGGACTACCTGAACGCCGGCGCGGACATCATCACCACCAATACCTTTCGCACCAACCGCCGCGTCCTCGCTGGCAAAGGCTTCTCCGCCCACGAACTAACCTTGCGCGCGGTAGCCACTTCCAGAGAGTCGGTTGCTGAATCTGGAAAACCAGCGATCGTGGCCGGCTCGCTCTCTTCGCTTGAGGATTGCTATCGCCCTGACCTCGTGCCGCCCGCCGACGAATGCCTCGACAAGCACTCCGATCGCATCCATCATCTGGTGGAAGGTGGCGTTGACCTGCTTCTCATCGAGACGATGAATTCCATCCGCGAAGCCGTGATTGCCGCCAAGATCGCCACGGCCACCGGCCTGCCGACACCATTACCCAACCACTCACCGAGTTACGCGCCATCTGTGGTGAAAATTTCCCGCTCATGGCCTACGGCAACATCGGCTACGTGGACGATGAACAAGGCAAGCGGTGCAGCGACAAGGGTTTTCTAGCGATGGATTCGGCCGAGTATCTGGAAATCCTTGACTGGTTAGCACGCAACACGGTAGCGGGACAACGAGGCGCGACACCGCAAGCCGCACCGCCAGTCCTGGAACGACTTGGCATCGAGCCGACGCTTTGGTCGGCGATGGTAAAGGATTTTGGAAGAGCGTTTAAGAACGT
>VFKD01000395.1 GCA_009885735.1 bacterium | reverse complement strand
GATTCGCGCAAAGGCGGACGCGAAGGGCATTGCGGCAGGCGTCCTCTCGCGCAGCATCGAAGATTCGATTCGCCGCCGCGACCAGGGTTTCGGGTTGGTCGGCCTCGGCGCGGACCTGCCGCTTCTCATTCGCGCACTTCGCGAGAACCTCGCGTCACTTACCAACTCTTAACTCAGTGATCGGCGCTCTGCGTCGAGATAGGCTACATAGATATGGATCGAGACTTCAGCGTCGGGTTAACCCGCGATTTCATCGGCCCCGATGGGCGGATGACCTACAAGGACATCGGCCTCGGCCTGCTTGATGTAGAGCCGCAGTGCGCGAACGACTTCCTTGCGGAGCATCACACACCGGTCCAGCCGCAGCAGATCGCGCACCTGGACGCAGTTCTCTCGCTCACGCCTTCCTGGAACAATGCGACATTCGAGCAAGGCGCGGAACGACTCGCAATCGTCGCGCGGTTCGGTGTCGGTTACGACATGTGCGACGTGCCCATGCTGACCGCCAACGACGTCCTGCTCACCATCACTCCCGGCGCCACGGATCACCCCGTAGCGGGGGGCGTGCTGGGCATGATGCTCGCAATGAGCCGCAGGCTCTTTGCGAAGGATCGGCTCGTGCGCGAGGGACGCTGGAGCGAGCGGGCTAACTTCCAGGGGACCGAGATAGGCGGCAAGATGCTGGGGATAGTGGGCTTCGGTGGCGCCGGACGGCGGCTTGCGCGACTTGTGGAGCCGTTCGAGATGCAGGTCATCGTACACGATCCGTTCGTGTCGGACGAGATTCTTGCGAAGAGCGGGGCCGTCCGCGCCGCATCCTTGCAGGACCTGTTCGCACGGTCCGACTACATTTCGATTCACTGCATGCTCAACGACGAGACGCGAGGACTCATCAATGCGGACCTTTTTGGGAGGATGAAACCAACCGCATACTTCTTCAACGCGGCTCGCGGGCCAATCGTAAACGAGCGTGACCTGATCGATGCACTCCGTACGGGCAAGTTCGCGGGGGCAGGGCTGGACTGCTTCGAAGAGGAGCCGCCAAAGCCTGACAATCCGCTCCTGACGATGGACAACGTGCTCCTCGCGCCCCATGCGGTCTGCTGGACGGACGAGTGCTTTCAAGCCATTGGTGAATCGGCTGTTCGCTCTATCCTGTCGGTCAAGCGTGGCGAGGTTCCATTCGGGCTGCTGAATCCGGAGGTTCTTCAGAGCCCAGGATTCAAGGCAAAGGCTGCAAGACTACGTGAGAGACTGGGCTAGGAGGAGAGACTTTTGGCTGAGGGAAGACTGCAGGGTAGAGTCGCGCTGGTCTCGGGAGCGGGCTCCGGAATAGGACAGGGAATCGCAGAACTGTTCGCCGCAGAGGGCGCAAAGGTCGCGCTCGTGGATATCGATGCATCCAGCGCAGCCACCACCGCAGAGCGAATACGCGCGGCAGGCGGCGACGCACTGGTTATCCAGGCCGACGTTTCGAACGAAGAGCACGTCCGAAGCGCTGTCAAGGAGACCGTGTCCGAACTGGGCGGACTACATCACCTGGTCAATAACGCGGGCATCGTGCTGGTGAAGCCCATGGAGGAGAACAGCCTGGAGGAGTGGGAGCATGTGATGAGCGTGAATGTCACCTCCGTCTTCCTAATGACGAAGCACGCGCTTCGCGCGCTGCGAAAGACGAAGAACTCCACCATTGTGAACCTCGGCTCGATATCGAGCTATGTCGCGCAGGCGAATACCGCCTCTTATGTCACGTCCAAGGCTGCGGTGACGATGCTCACAAAGGCGATGGCGCTGGAGTATGCGCGATTCGGAATTCGCGTGAACGCCGTCTGCCCCGGAATAACCGACACGCCGCTCTTTCGGCACCATGTGGGCAAGACGCCCGATCCGAAGGCCACGCTGGCCGCCCGTGCAGCACGCGTGCCGCTGGGACGCTTTCTCACTCCGCTCGATATAGCCAAGGCTGCACTGTATCTTTCCACGGAGGATTCTTCCGGTATTACAGGAATTGCCCATGTGGTGGACGCAGGCTACCTTTCGGCAGGTGAGTGGGACAGCAGGCTCGGATAGATGCGGCGCATATTGACGTGCCCGACTTCCCAAGCGTGAACGCCTGGGCTACTCGAATGAACGCCGCTGAAGCGGCCTATTGTTGCAGCCCGCGAAGCGGGGTTCTCATCAATAGCCCAGCGCTTCAGCGCTGGGATACGAAACGAACAAGGTGCTCGCGTAACACACTGTAGTATTGTTCAGCTCATCGTGAATTGTCGCAGGTCGTGGAATACGGGTCTATCATTATCCTTCAGAAGGTTACAAGGCATATGGACTTCAAACTCGCATGCGCGGACTTCACGTTTCCGCTTCTCCCACACGATGCGGCGATCAATCTAATCAGCATGCTCGGCTTCGAGGGCGTGGACATTGGTCTCTTTGACGAGCGCTCCCACCTCTGGCCCTCAAGGGAGTTTGAGAATGTGTCCGCGTCCGCCGGGTCACTCAAACGAAAGCTTGATGATGCCGGCCTCAAGTGCGCCGACATCTTTCTGCAGATGAATCCGGACTTCGTGCCCTATGCCGTCAATCATCCGGAACTTGCCCGTCGTCAAAAGGCGCGGGAGTGGTTTCTGAACTCTCTTGAATACGCGAACCTGTGCGGCTGCCGCCACGTCACCACGCTGCCGGGAGTCGAGTTCGAGGAGGAGAGCCGAGAGTCGTCGCTCGCTCGGGCGGCAGACGAGCTTGCATGGCGCGTTGAGCAAGCATCAAAACACAAGATAGTATTCGGCGTGGAGGCGCATGTGGGGTCTATCGTGCCCACTCCCGCCCTCGCCCTGGAGTTGGTTAACCGAGTTCCGGGCCTCACGCTTACTCTCGACTACACGCACTTCACGCGGGCGGGACTGCCGGACTCGGAGGCAGAGCCGCTCCTACAGCATGCTAGCCACTTTCACGTGCGAGGCGCTCGCGAGGGCAGGCTGCAGGCGCCGTTCAAGGACAACACGATCAATTATCCGCGCGTGGCGGAGGTCATGCAGTCCACCGGATATTCCGGGTGGGTGGGTATTGAGTATGTGTGGATCGACTGGGAGCACTGCAATGAGTGCGACAATCTTTCCGAGACAATTCTGTTTAGGGATCTCTTTCGGTCGTTCGCGGCAGGGGCCTAGCGAATCGGCCCTTCCCACGGCGCTGCCGTGGGGTGACCGTGTTGTATGCCTCCGGCGCGGTTGGTCCGTTCAGCCACGGAGGGGCGAGAGAATAGCAGCCTCGGCCATCGCCGGGGGACTCAGGTCCTGTTTCGCTGTGCAATAAGCTGTCACCCTGAGCGGAGCCACAGCTGTACCGTGGCGAAGTCGAAGGGTCCAGCCGCACCAAATCGTGTACGCCCGGATGCTTCGACTGCGCGTCATGGCGGCCGACGCTCCGCTCAGCATGACAATACTCTTGCCATCTGGAGTCAACGCTACCTACATCCAAAGGAGGCATTTTGTGACAGATTCAATTACGCTTCAAACGATGTGCAATGTACCGGTTGAAATAACCCTGTCGGCAGCCTCGGTGCCACAGGCGCTTCCGCACACCCTGGTCGTGAACGTTCTGTTCACGGACCCAGCAGGCGTTACTCGGCGCGTCCCTGCGTTTTGGGCCGGTGGTCTCACCTGGCAAGCCCGCTATTCGTCGGGTGTAGTGGGCACGCATTCGTGGAGAAGCGAGTGTGTCGGCCATCCTGTTGACGGCCTTCACGGGATTGAGGGCGCCGTTGAGGTGGCTCCGTACGACGGCGGCAATCCGCTCTATCTCCACGGGCCGATTCAGGTGTCGGAAGATAAGCGGCGATTTGAGCATGCGGACCACACTCCCTTCTTCTGGCTGGGCGACACCTGGTGGATGGGACTCTGCACTCGGCTGCAGTGGCCGGACGAATTTGAGCGGCTCACCGCAGACCGCGTGGCAAAGGGATTCAATGTTGTCCAGATAGTCGCGGGGCTCTATCCAGACATGCCGCCCCTCGATCCTCGCGGCGCGAATGAGGCGGGCTTTCCATGGACTCCCGAATATGGGCACATTCGGCCCGAGTATTTCGACCTTGTGGACCGACGTCTGCAGTACCTTATTGACGCGGGAATCACTCCCTGCATCGTGGGAATGTGGGGCTACTTCCTGCCGTGGATTGGCGCGGAGAAGGCGAAGGAGCACTGGCGATACCTCATAGCGCGGTATGCTTCGTGGCCGGTCGTGTGGTGCGTCGCCGGTGAGGCGAACCTGCCCTATTACCTCACGGAGGGCTTTCCGTTCGACGACCGAGGGCAGGTGACCGGCTGGACCGACGTGATGCGATACGTTCGCGAGACGGATCCCTTCCATCGCCCGCTGAGCATTCATCCCACGGGTCTCGGCCGTCTCACGGCGCGCGGCGCAACAGACGATGAGTCGCTCCTGGACTTCGACATGCTGCAAACGGGCCATGGTGAGAAGGCTTCGCTCGCGCCGACTGTGGACACGCTCATTGCGTCCTATGATGCTCAGCCTCGGATGCCGGTTTTCAACAGCGAGGTGAACTACGAGGCGCTCATGGACCGAATCCCCGCGGAGGTCGTGCGGCTCATGTTCTGGCCCAGCATCCTCTCCGGCGCGGCAGGGCACACGTATGGCGCCAACGGCATCTGGCAGTGCAACCGGCGCGATGAGGCGCACGGCGCTTCGCCCGGAGGCGGCAACTGGGGCGTGCTGCCCTGGGACGACGCGATGATCCTGCCGGGGTCGGGCCAGCTTGGGGCGGCAAAGCGATTCCTTCTGAGATATGCGTGGGCGGAGATTGACCCGTGTCCGGACGGCGCGTCATGGCAAGAGCGAGATGAAGACGTGGATGCATTCGTGCCCTATGCTGCGGACCTTGGCTCAGGGGTTCGAATGGTCTATGTGCCGGCAGATCGGCCTGTCCACGTACATCTTCTAGGCCCAGGCAAAGCCTATCGGACCACCCTCTTCGACCCTGTGAAGGATGTGCGAGAAGAGCTTGGCGAGACTTCGGCGGACAGCGCGGGAGAAATGATCCTCGCCCCGCCGGAGCATGGACACGACTGGGTTGTGGTGCTGGAAGCAGTTAACTGAAAGGAACGAACATGCAGAGAGTCGGATTTGTCTTGAAAGTGAAGCAGGAGAAGCTCGAAGAGTATAAGGGGACCCACAAGGCCGTCTGGCCCGAGATGCAGCAGGCGCTTCGCGACGCGGGTTGGACGAACTACACTCTCTTTGCGCGGGAAGACGGCACGCTCTTCGGATACCTCGAGTGCGAGGACTTCCAGAAGTCGCTGGAGGCGATGGACGGGCTGGACGTCAACACCCGTTGGCAGAAGACGATGTCTCCCTACTTCGAGCAGCTTGAGGGACGCCGCCCGGACGAGGCCATCTACACGATAGAAGAGGTGTTTCACTTGGATTAGGCTGGACGGTGATTCCAAGGTTGTGATGAACGGCAAACGACACGGCGCAGGACGGAGCCCGCACCCTACAGGCCCACGTAGGGCTGGGGCCCCGTCCCCTGCCGTTGCCGTTTGTCCTTTCAGGCGACGTTCGGTGCGGAGCCACGCGGACGAACAGAAAACTTCACAGGCTTGTAGGGGCGACAGCATCCGCCGGAAAGCCATGCGTCGGCGCGATTCGGTTCCATGCGGATGCTTCGCCCGACAAGACATCATCCGTGCCTGCCAACCCAAGCATCCTGAGCCAGACCATTCCGCGCAAACTGATTCGACATCGGCTCCTCGCGGATCCCCGAGAGCTATACGTCCGGCTTCGCCGGCTCATCGCTATTCGCCGGTTCACCCACGTTGAACCGGTTCATCGCCCTCTCAAATCCCTCTGCAACCGCATACTCAATCGCGTCCGCCGCAAGGGAGACAGCGTCTTCGATGAGCGGCAGCTCCTCCTTGCGAAACCGCCCCAGGACATGTCCCACCTGCTCGCCGGGACGCGCGCCACCAACACCTATCCGGAGGCGCGGAAAGTCCGAAGTTCCAAGGTGATTGCGTATCGACTCGAGTCCGTTGTGCCCGCCCGCCGAGCCCTTCAGCCGCAGGCGCAGCTTGCCCACGGGTAGCGCGGTGTCGTCGAGGACGACCCACACGTCCGCAGGCTCGATCTTGTACATGCGGGCGATAGCGCTCACGGCCTCGCCGGAGAGGTTCATGTAGGTCATGGGCCTTGCGAGCAGCACGCGCTCCGCGCCGATGCGGCCGTCGCCGATTACGGAGCGCATCGTCCGCTTGGCGACGGCGATTCCCGTCCGCTTGGCCAGCTCCTGGATCACTTCGAAACCGACGTTGTGCCGCGTGCCGGCGTAGTCGCGTCCTGGGTTGCCCAGCCCTACGATCAGCTTCATGTCGGCCTCTCCGGTCAGCGATGGCCGGATTATACCGCGAGACGGGAGTGAGGAATGGGACCTATGTGACGGATGGGACGGATGGGACAAATGAGACGTGTGGGCCAGGCGCGACTGACGCGGCCGAGGCGGGCGGGACGCCCGCGCTCCAAAGAGGTCCCGTTCTTG
>VFKD01000296.1 GCA_009885735.1 bacterium | reverse complement strand
GCCCCTACCCGGAAACGCACGGGCCACGTGGCACGGGCGTCCCGCCCGTGAACATCATGCGCGTGACGCGCACGCCACCAGGAGGTACGGAGCGCGGGCGTCCCGCCCGCCTGGGCCGCACCTAACCTAGACGCATCGAATGTGTGCTGTGTCGACCTTCCAGCGCTCGAGACGGGCGCGCTCCGAAGGTCACGCTACGACACCGGTAAGTGAACAATGGCATCTGATACGAACGACCACTATAGCGTTCTCGGGCTCGCCCAAACAGCCACCCAGGCAGATATTCGCGCGAGATTCCGCGAGCTCGCCCGCAAGAACCACCCCGACATCGACCCTTCGCCGGAAGCGCTCGAGCGCTTCAAGCGTATCAACGAGGCGAATCGAGTCCTGTCGGACGCCAACCGCCGCAAGACCTATGACGCAGAACAGACTCTCGCTCGCCTCCGTTCGCAGCCCGCAAAGGCTCCCTCGTCGTCCGGGTCTAGAGCCACACGAGCGCCCTCCGCGGCAGCACCACCAGCCGGAGCGCCCGCGCCTTCCGATGCCGCAAGCATTCTGGTGTCCGCAGCCCAAACCTCCTTCGGCAAGCTGAAGCTGCACGAGGCGGAGGGACTCTGCAAGCGGGCGCTGAAGCTCGACCGGCGCTGCGCGGGCGCCTATGAACTGCTGGGCGACATCCAGCGGGCCGGAGGACGGACGGACGAGGCTATCGCAATGTACAGCTATGCCCTGCAGATAGACCGAACTCGACGAGAGGCCGCTGCGAAGCTGAATAAGCTCACTGGCGGCGGGTTTGGCCCGGTGGTTCAGTCCGTTTCGAGAACTGCCTCAGCGTCGCCAAGGCAGGTGGCCGAGACGCGGCGACGAGCCCTCATGAACGGATTGGGGATCTGCGGAATCGGCTATATGGCGTTCAGCATGCAGAGGACGCCGCATCCGGTCGCAACAGGCTATTCGCCGATAGGCTGGAGCGGAATGCTCGTCTTCGCGTTGGTTATCGCCGGCGCGCTTGCGGGCCTCATGCTCACAGTGAACAACCGCGCCGAGCCGTTGAGATCGGCCCTGGTGCTGCCCGCAGCGAAGCCGAGCCGACGCCATGGGTTCGCGGCGCTTCTCCTCGGGCTGGGAGCCGTCTGGTTCTATGCTGCAGTGCTGCTCTATACTTTGGTGAGCGTCATGCAGGAGGCGCCGTCGCGCTCCATTGGAAGAGCGTTTGCAGCAACGGTTCTCGTTGTTCTGCTCTTCGCAGCGATGCGCCAAGAGGCCGCGCGCTACTTGGCTCTATTCGCCGGAAACGTGGTCTTCCTGGCGGTGGTGGCGGGGTGGGCTCTTGGCGACACGATTCGCCCAGACAAGTAAAATGCCGGCCCCCGCGCGGAGCGGATGGGCCGGCAAACAGCGCGCGAAAAATACCGATCGTCTAGACTGCGTTCTGGACGTTCGAGGCTTGGGGACCCTTGTTGCCCTGCACCACGTCGAACATCACACTCTGCCCCTCGCTCAGAGACTTGTAGCCCTCCATCTCGATGGCTGAGTAGTGTACAAAGATGTCCTTGCCTTCCGACGTCTCAATGAAACCGAAGCCCTTGGCGTCATTGAACCACTTGACCTTACCCACTTGCATGTACCAGCACTCCTCCTTACCATGTCTATCGCATGTTTACTGAATCGGCTGTCGGCGTGGCAGCCGCGGGCAGTATATCACTGCGGCATGCGACTGTCAAGAATTGCAAGAAGTGAGATGTTGGTGGTGCGGATAGGGTGGACTTTGTGGTCGAGATAGACCTGGTGGACAAACGTTACCTTCTGCGACAAGTGTGCCGTGGCACGATGAGTAATTCAGTCCTTAGAGCGCCCACCTCCAGAGGAGCACGATCCCGGTGATCACGAGTGCCAGGTTGACGGCACAGCCGCCTGCGAAGGCCACCATGTTGGCCCCAATACGGAGGTCGCATCCGGTCATAACAGCGGACATTACGATGTATAGGAAGAATCCAAGGAGAAGCACCAAGCATGAACCCTGCAGTGAACTCCAACCTCAGTCTGACACCTCAATTCCCCTCGCTGTAACCTCAAATCCTGGAGTATGCCCGCCTCTCGCCCATCAACTTGTTACAACATGCCGACGGAGAAGTCCAGGCCGAGCACCATAGCAGCCGCTCCCAAACGAGCATCCCGGGTCCAGAGCCGTGCGTCGTGTGTCAGGGCAACTGATGCCAGTAGATGCACGTCAACAAACCCGATTCCCTTACCCATTAGAGTTCTGCGGTGGATGAACCCGAGTGCCTCGTCATGCGTCGCGATCACCACACTTGGCAGATTGCAAAGCAGGGCCAGAATCCCATTGCGATTTCGAAGGTTGCCGCAGGCCAACTCGCCAATCACCATAGGGTGAATGACGATCTGACCCAGATTGAGCGCGGCTGTCAGGTCCGAATTGCCCGAGCGAAAGTGGTCAATCCAGATCGATGTATCAGCCAGAACTCTCACTACGCTCGACGTGGCCTTGGCACCGGCTCGAGGTCGGGCTCGCTTCCGCCAAGTCGAGCGAGACGCCGAGCGCTCTCCCGCTCAATCAACGCCACCAGTCCTTCTCGAACAAGAGCCGTCCGTTCCTTGACTCCCGACAATCGCTGCGCCTCTGCAACCAGGGTTTCGTCGAGATTTATTGTTGTCCGCATCTCTGTCGTCCTTCGGTGTGATGCATGAAGTATACATCATATGATGTCCGATAGTGTGCAGAATGCTCTACCGACCGAGGACCAACTCCACCGTCCGATAGGCCAGCACTGGATAACCGTTGCGTGTTGAGCGCGCGCAGAACCGCACCTTGCTGTCGCGCCCAAGCGTTGCGCCCTTCTCGAGGGTAAGAAGAAGTTCCGCCTTGGTCTGGCCCTTGGCCACCCTGCACGGGGATAGGCTGATGCCCTTAGCCCCTGTGGGAAGCTCAAGCGTAATCTCGGCCTCATCCGGAAAGTCAAGACTTCTTTGAAGGCTCGCCGTCAGCCGGACCGCAGTCCCGGCATTCACTTCGACCTCTTCCCGGTCTAGGCTCAGGCCCAGCAGGGGTGCGGTGCTGGTGATCACGATAAACTTCGGTGCAACGGCGAGCAGCCCATGCAGCCGCCCGTCCTTGCCCTTGATGATCGAGGTTCCCAGCACAAAGACGCGCGACGGGCGCAGCATAGTGAGCGTCTCCGGCAGGTGGACTAGGTATCCGAATGAAGACTTGCGCGGTTCAACCACTAGCTCTTCCGCGTCAAACCCATCCAGATCTCGAATCTGCCGATCTGCGATACGAATCCGTATCTCCCCGTCGAATCCCGCGCTGCGAACGACGTTCCCTGGCGCGGGATAGACCGTCCCCTTGGGCGTGTACGTGTACGTGTCGTCCGTGTGGACCTCGAACAGCGGTGGGTGAGTTACGGTGAGCAGGAAGTGGTCCAGAGCGGCAGGCCCAACGGTCGCCTGACCCGCGGGAGCCGCGGAATAGGGCGCGAGGGCGGGCCGAATGATCTCGCCGGAGGGGAGCATCGCTCGACCAGTCAGCCTCAGCTCTGCATCGGGAAGGTCCGCATCCGCAGCGGCTGCAAAGGTGATCTTTGCTTGGATCGCTCCAGCCAGAATCTGAGCCGGAGAGAACGTCACTCCCGCCGGAAGTCCCTCTACCTGCAGGTCAATAGCACCGGTGAACCCTGGGGAGCGGCCCACCACGAGATCGAGCGTCGCACTCGCACCTCGCTTCACATCCACGAAGTCCGCAGAGAGACCCAGCGAAAAGTCCGGCGCGGCCTGCGCAATGGTGAGCCGGTAGATGAAGCTCGGACCGCCCCGCACCGTCCCATGCAGGTCCTTCACCGTAACCGTGTAGTCGCCGTCGGACGGAGCAGTAACAGAGAGGCGAGGATTGCCCACGCCGCCCGCGCTTCCCTCCGTTGCAAGCGCGATTTTGCCCCCGGGACCAAGAACCGAGACTACGGGCTTTAGCGGGGATCGAAGCGCTTCAGACAGGCACTCGATAGTCCACTGTTCGCCCTTTTTCGCAGCAAAGACGAAAGAATCGATATCGCTGAGCCGCTGAATCTGCCCGTTAATGGTCGCCTGGGCAGCAATTCGGTTGGCAAGCGTATCGTTCGGCTCCTGCTCCATTATCTCCGCGTAGCTTCCCACCACCAATGCCAGAGGACTCGCGCCGGTCGATGAAGTGATCATGCGAACACGAGCGCCGGGTTCGGACGGCATGTTCACAGACTGTGGGCTGCGAGCAGGCCCTTCGGAGGTGAACAGGCCAACTGTCGCGGTTGTTCCTCGCCTGCCGCCTGCGGGAAAGGCGTACTCCACCAGCGGCTCTTCGGTAATAGTTAGGCGATAGACAAACTCCAAGCCGCCCGCATAGGCTGCGTCATGGAGGCGAAGGGTGTATTCTCCTGCCTTTGGAGCCGTAAATCGCAATCGAGGGTCTCGTCCGGCCGTGTCGTCCGCACTCTGGACGATTAGTCCGGCAGAATCGAGCATGTCCAACACCGGATCGGCCGCGGATCCGAGCCTCTGCGCAACCACGTCGCAAGAGATGGACTGGCCGCGCCGCAGCGTGACTCGAAAGTGGTCCACGTCCTCCCTGGGGTTGAACTGCCCGTTGATCGTGACCGGGTACTTTGCGCGATCCGCCTTTTCCAGGCGCGAATTGGATTCCTCTTCAACCATCTCCGGCAGGTCGCCCACCACGAACAGTCGCGCGCTCGTGCCTCCCTGCGCCGAGGTGATACGCCACGGCCGCGGCCCTACCGCGGCATCATCCGCAAGCTTGATCCGCGTGGCCCACTCCTTCGGATAGCCCATGGAGGTGGTGAAGGGCGTCTTGAAGGGCGCGGGGTCCGTGTACCGGGCAGGAGGGCGGTCCTTGAGGTCGTCCAGCACGTCGGCGCCAGGTCCCTCCATCCGCAGCCGACTGTACGGCGCGAGCTGCTCTCCTCCCACGCGAACCTCAACCGTTGTCCCTCGCCGGCCGCCTGCCGGAAACAGGTGCGTGGCGACCGGAGTGGGCGGCGGCTGGGACCACGCCGACGCAGACAGCGCCACCACGCACACGGAGAGGGGAAGTCGCGCTCTCACCTAGATCAACTCGGAGATTGGCTTGCCGTCGCTTACGACCTGAACCGGCCTGCCGGTGGGCGTGTGATAGATGCGCGTGTGGTCCACTCCCAGCGAGCTGAAGAGCGTTGCAGCCAGCATCTCCGGTGTGACAGGGCGGTCTGCGGGAAGCTCGCCGCGAGCGTCCGACGCGCCGACAACCTGTCCGCCCTTGATACCTCCGCCGGCGAGCACCACCGAGAAGACATTCGGCCAGTGGTCGCGGCCCGCGTCCTTGTTGATTCTGGGAGTTCGACCAAAGTCTCCGGACACTACCACTAGGGTGGAGTCGAGCATTCCTCGCTGCTGGAGGTCCTCAAGCAGAGTGGCAAACGCCCGGTCGAACGTGGGCAGAAGCGTCTCCTTCAGAGTCTGGCAGCAGGTTGTGTGATTGTCCCAGTTGACGTGCGAAACCGATACAAATCGGCTTCCGGCCTCCACAAGCCGTCGCGCCATCAGGCAGCTCTGGCCCAGCCGAGTGAGGCCGTACGCCTCCCTGGTCTTGCGCTCCTCGCTCGCAATGTCGAACGCCTTCTTGGCCTCCGGCGAGGTGATGAGACCATGCGCCTTTTGGTAGAAAGTGTCCATCGAACGGAGGTTGGAATTCGCATTCTCCAGCGCTCGGTCCTGGCGGTTCAGCCGGTCCAGGAGAATCTGCCTTTGGCCAATGCGCGACTGGCTCAGCCCGTTGGGCACATCCACATCCCGCACCTTGAACTGAGGCGAAGCTGGGTCTGACTCGATTACGAACGGAGCATGGCCCGCTCCCAGAAAGGCGCTCCCGCCGCTGTTCACGATGCTGGGAAGGGCGATATACGGCGGCAGCGGGCCTGCAACTCCCCGCTCCTTCGACACAATCGAGCCGAATGAAGGATGAATATTGTTTGGCGCTTTGCCATTGAAGTCGCCGCTGGTGGGCAGCATCC
The DNA here is from genome assembly GCA_009885735.1 of bacterium. GTDB lineage: Bacteria > Armatimonadota > Chthonomonadetes > Chthonomonadales > CAJBBX01 > VFKD01. The sequence continues at coordinate 5,819 of VFKD01000296.1, read as the reverse complement.
CGGTCTCCATGTAGTGCTGGGCCCGACCATGGTCGGCAGACGGATGCGTCATTGAGCGGATGATGGAGTATCGATGCGCTTGCCGAGCTGAGAACGGAAGGTGCTCCGAGATGCGAATGCCCGACACATTGGTCTCGATCGGCTTGAAGTCGCCTCGGAATTCAGACGGAGCATCGGGTTTTGGGTCCCACATGTCGATGTGAGAGGGACCGCCCTCAAGCCAAATGAAGATGCACGAGACGTCCTTCTTCGGAGGTAGTCCAGCGGCCTGCGCGCGAAGCACATCCGCCACTCCAAGCCCAAGGCTAGAGAGGACACCAACCTTCACAAAGTCGCGCCGGGTTATCCCGTCGCAATACCGTCCCGATACTCCGCCAAACAGTTTTGCCATGTTGTCTTCCCTCATTACTCTTCGGATCGGCTTACATTTCCCAGTTCTGTACGCCTTGAGCGCACACCCGCTCATCCTGAGCCTGCCAACCCGCTCATCCTGAGCGCGGCACAGCCGTATCGTGCAGCAGTCGAAGGACCGTTCCGTGGCTCGTCATTCCCGCATGCCGTTAGCGGGAACGAAGGACCTCGTCGCGGCCCCGCACTTTGTCACCCTGAGCGAAGCCGCAGCCGTTTCGCGGCGAAGTCGAAGGGTCCGCCAAGGAGCGCTTTGATACTCCCGGATGCTTCGACTGCGCTTCCAAACGGCGGAAGCTCCGCTCAGCATGACAGTCGTAAATGGCTATTTCACAAGTCCCATCAACGTCTGCAACCGTGGGCACAGGTCATTAAAATGTCCTTCCGCCATCACCGATTAAACACAAACGCAAACGAATTCATCAGCGCCCAGAGCAGATCTTCTCCGGCAGATCGCCGATCCGGCGCCTTTTCCAGCAGCTTCACTGCACTTCGCCGCTCGTCCGCGGACGGCATGCGAGAGAGCGCTGCGAGGTAGAGATCCTCCGCGATAGCCTTGGGAGAGGCGCCCGAGCGAACCAACCTCGCCACTCGTCCGGTTCGGCTTGCAACCTTCGAATGAATCGTGGGCGAGTTCATCAGATGGAGCGCCTGCGACATGCTCGGCTCCTGTGACCGCTCGCACTCGCACGGGCCTGCGCGAAGCGGCCTGCCGAACGTATCCAGAAAATAGGAGGGCAGCCGATTGTCCCACAGGTCGAGCGCACGCACTCCCTCCGGAACTCCCTCGTACTTCTCCGGCACTTCCGTGGCATCGCAGATGGCGTCCAGAAGAGTCTCTGCAGGAAGCCGTTTCACGTAGGCCCTCGAGAAATTCTGTGTGTCCTGGGCATTTGTGGCGTTTGGCACCGCACTGAGCTGATAGACGCGCGACGTCACAATCTTTCGCAGAAGCGCCTTCTGGTTGAAGCCGGTCTTGCCCACGAAATTCGCAAGCTCGTCCAACAGCGGCTCATTCGACGCCGGATTCGTATCCCGCATGTCGTCCACCGGGTCCACGAGCCCGCGTCCCATCAGGTGCGCCCACATCCTGTTCGCGAGCATCCGTGCGAAGAAACGGTTGTGCGGACCTGTGAGCCAGTCAGCCAGCGCCTGCCTGCGATCCTCTTCGGGCAGAGGAGACTGGGTCGACTCCAGCAGCCGCGCCTGCACAACCCCACCTGTGCGCGGGTGGCGCGCCTCGTCCGTGCCGCCAACGTAGATGCGGTCCGAATCCGCCGTTAGCGGCTTTCGCTGAACTCGCGTGAAGAAGCCCGCCAGCCCCCAGAAGTCCTCCTGGCTCCACTTCTCGAACGGATGATGATGGCACTGCGCGCACTGCAAGCGCACTCCCAGAAACACCTGGCTCACCGTGTTCGCCAATTCGTCGGGCGTCTTTACCGCGCGGTAGAGATTTGCGGGCCCCACCTCCGCCGTACTGCCCTGCGCAATCAGCACTTCGCGAACCCACTGGTCGTAGGGCACGTTGCGCTGCATTCGCTCTCGCAGCCATCGGTGAAACACGTAGGCGCCCTTGGGGCCAAGCGCCTCGCGATCTACGCGCAGGACGTCCGCCCACCTCAGCGCCCAGTTGGACGCATATTCGGGTCGTTTCAGCAGACCATCCACCAGGCGCTCACGCCTGTCCGGGCGAGGGTCTGAAAGGAAGCCTCGCGCCTCCGAGGGAGTGGGCAGCGTGCCGATAAGGTCGATGGAGACGCGGCGCAGGAACGCGGCATCGTCCGCCGGTCCCGACGGCGCAATTCCAAGCCTCTTCAGCTTCTTCTCGACCAGACGATCGATGAAATTGGCGCTTCCCAGCGGCGCATATGCGGTTGCATCGAGACGTGCTCCGCGGTGCGCAATGAGAACACGAGAGACGCCCACCGCGCCCATGTAGCGTACCATCACGGCAGCTTCTCCGGGAGCGCCTGCGCTCTTCACTAGTCCGCCCTCGTTCGCCGCGGCCACATGATCTGCGTTGCTGGAGTAGCCGGCCAGATCGGTAACGTCCCTTCGCGAACCGTCGGTGAATACGGCGGTAACCAAGAGCTGCTGAGACGTGCGCGCGATCAGTTCCCGCTCGCGAGGGCTTACCTCTATCTTTGCGAGGGTAGGAGCATTTGCGCGGCCCATCTGCGCGCCCGCCTTGATCCACCGGAGCAGAGTGCGATACTCATAGGAGCCTTTGGCAATCCTCGCTCCGCCGCCATGCGGCATAGCGCCTGTTGCCTTTCGGAGCAGCAGGCTCTGGTCCGGCGTGGCCACGGAGATGCGCCTCCCATGGCCCTCTCGAACAAGGGCGGCAAGGTCGGCATCGGGATCGTAGCCGAAGATAGAGAGCTTGAAGCCGTTCTGGCCGCCGGCTTTGGCGTGGCACGTGCTGCTGTTGCATCCGGAGCGGCTGAGGATGGGAGTGATGTCGTTGACGAAGGTGAGATCGGCTGTGCGGCTGTAGCCAGAAACCCGAACAGGAACGCGAATCGAGGCCCCTTGAGCAGAGACCGTGAGGGTAGTTTTGCCATCGGAGGCGGCTCGGAGCAGGTTGCCGCTCGCCACGACGACTCGGGGATTGCCCGTGCTGATTCTGATCGTTCGCGTCAGGTCTACAGTCGAGCCGTCAGGTTTCGTTCCGGTGACCAGAAGGCGCTGCCGTGAATCGGGTCCTGAGAGTTCAATCGAGCTTGGCGAGACTGTTAATCGCAGCGGAGAGGCGACGCGCGACTGCGCTACGGTGCCTGATTGAATCAGCGCCAGGGTAATAAGCGATAGGCAGACTGTTCGCCAGGATTCGGTCCTTGACCAGAATCCAATGCGAGTTGCACTCTCATCAGGCACGGTATTCAGGCCCTTCGGCGCAATGATGTTCTGTGGGGCATTCAAATTCGCACCCTTCGACTGCTCGTCGGTACGGTCCTTCGTTCCCGCTGAAGGCATGCGGGAATGACGCGGCTCAATGCGGTCCTTCGACTGCTCGACGGAGAGGCTGTCGAGCGCTCAGGATGAGCGGAATTATCGCGCTCAGGCGAACGGGTATTGCCGGAATGCCCACGCCTGCCGTCTTTGAAAGCACTCTAACACGTTGAAACTCCACCAGTCGTGAGCGCGCCGCAGCCAAACCCACCCGCTCACCCTGAGCGCGGCACAACCCTTTCGTGCCGCAGTCGAAGGGTCAGAGAACGTCCATACCTGACGCGAAAGGTTGCGCCAACATTTGCAGCTGCCAACCCAGTTTCCGGCACTAGGACGCCATCGAACACAACGTGAGACTGCCTATAGACTATATCACATGCTCGGACAGGAATCCTGCCATCAACATGGCTGCCGGAGGTATTTCAACCATCCCTGCACTGGTCATTTGAACGGATCAGCGGCGCCTCCCTGGCTGGTTCTTGACGAGCAGCGTTTGTGAGCCGGTCCGAGCATCCCAGATTCTAATCTCGCCGTCGTAGGACCCGGACGCAGCCCGAGAACCGGCCGCGTCGACATCAAGCGCGTAGACCCAGTCGGTGTGGCCCGAAAAGTCGCGCACCTTGGCGCCCGAAGCCAGATCAAACTGACTCACCACTCCATCTCCAGAGGCTGCGAACACGAACCCGTTTCGGATGACCACCAGGTAGGCATTCTGTTTGAACCCGTGCTCGATATGCCTCGCGTGGCTCTCCTTGGCGAAGCGCTCCTCCATATCCGCCGCAGTCCCGGTCTCCAGCGCGGCCTTCGCGGGATCCCACACTTGCACGGTCGGCCCGCCTCCGCCGCTTGCCGCTAGGTCGGAGTCCGGCAGAAAGCGCACAGCAAACACCGGGAACTGTCCCTTGTACTTGCCGAATTGCTTGTTGTGACCATTGTAGGTCGTGAAGAGCGCGCCGGTGGCCGCATCGTAGACCTTCACGGTGTGGTCCTTGCTCGCGCTGGCAGCGAAGCGACCGTCCGAGCTGAAGTCAATGGAGGTAACCCAATCGGAATGCACCCGGGAGGTCCAGACGGTCTTTGTAGTACCCACGTCCCAGCATCGAACGGACGAATCGGCGCAGCCCGCCACAATCTTCGATCCATCACGGCTAATCGCAGCACACAGGACGAGGTCCGGGAATGTGTCGACCACTCTTCGCTTGCCACTCGCCAGATCAACCATGGCGACCTCGCCGTATTCGCCCGGCACGCCCCCGGCCACCAGCATGCGCTTGCCATCCGGATGAAAGACAACCGAGTGAATGCGCTGCGGCAAGCCGGGAATACGCCGGTTTAAAGCACCCGTGGTGGAGTCCCAGAACAGCACCTCGTTGTAGCCGCCCACCGCAATCTCTCGTCCATCCGGCGTGAATGCGAGCACGAGCACAGGCGCAGGTACCCGATACACAGCCGGAGGCGCCGGATGCTTGCGCGGACCCAGCAGCCCCTTGATAGAGGCGGACGGGTCCGGGCCATCAAACCGGGCCCCCTCCGCGATCCACCTGCGAATCACTCCAATCTCGGCGGCTGGAAGCGGCTCGTCACCTTGGGGCATTCGGACCGCGGGCCGCTTGTCGGTGAGGAGGTGGAAAAGGCGCGACTTCTCCGGAGCGCCAGGCGCCACCGACGGCTTGCCGGAGGCCCCTGCCTTGCGAAGAAACTCAAAGGTGTGCGTTCGCCAGCCGCCGAGGTTCGTTCGCTCGCCGTGGCACGCGACGCAGCGCTTCACGAGAATCGGCGCGATCTGGCGCGTGAAGCTGACGTCTGCTTGGGCTGATATGCCAAACGAGAGGGCAGCCATAATTGCGATGCCTGTTACGTATCTGCTCCCACCGGCCCTTCGACTGCGGCTCGATACGGTCCTTCGACTCTGCCACGGTGCGGCTGTGGCAGGCTCAGGATGAGCGGATATTGTATTCGCTCTACGCCCCAATTGGTGGGTACTGCCAATGCGAGACGAGTCGCCCAATTCAAGGACCGGGGTGACCTTCAGCCTTCGCGCAAACGCTAGAAGCGTGCGTAGGGCGTGGGGCTTGCCCCATCCTGACGTTCGGCTTATGTAGCGCGATGGCCCATCCATTCGTGCATATCTAGGTAGGTATGTCATTTTGATACTAATGCTGAAACAGAAACTCGCGAGTATTCACGAGAGTCCAAATGAAGTCCGTGATGGCCGCGCCGCGGTCTTTGGCACGGGCGAGATAGGTCGCGGCTGTCTCGCGCTCCGAAGCAGTGGGATATCGGCAGAGCGCCGAGAGATAGACCTCCTCCACAAGCTGAGAATCGTTCATGCCCGCATACATCCCCGCCCCAGTGCGGGCCAAAGCGTACGCAGTGTCGCCGTTGAGAAGCTCCAGCGCCTGAAGCAGAGTGGGAGAGGCCGGCCGTTCGCACGTGCAGGATGTCTCGCGCTTCGGCTG
>VFKD01000085.1 GCA_009885735.1 bacterium | reverse complement strand
CAAGAACTCATAAAGGCCCTCAATCTCAATGCGTCCCTAGCAGGTCAGATCGATGAGTTTGTGCGTGAGGAATATCTCCGTCTGCATGCCGGAGTTATCGAGGCGGGGGCGCACACCGATGCACCGGATAGAGAGCACCGCTTAGGCAATTGATGCGATCGAACGTCGGGTACCGCAAGCGGTACGCCCTACGCCAATACCGTAGGGTTGCGGGGCTTGCCCCGCCCGACGCTGTCCCCGCCCGACGCTGGCGATGCAACTACCGTGATGCACTCTACGAAACCCGAATGGAGCCAACAATGTCCACCATAAAGCTAACCCGCCGCACCCTCCTCAAATCCGCTGCCGTATACGGCATTCCTGCCATTGTGCCTGCATCTGCCCTTGGCCTCGGGGGCCGAACCGCTCCCTCGAACCGCGTGGCGATGGGCATCATCGGCACGGGCAACCAGGGATTCAACGATATGAAGGGCTTCCTCCAGGACGAGCGCGTCCATATAGACGCAGTGTGCGACGTGAACAAAGAGAGCACAGGCTACTGGAACGGCGCGGTGGGCGGGCGGGAGCCGGCCAAACGGCTCATCGAGAAATTCTACACCGAGCAGATGGGCGCAAGCTACAAGGGCTGCGGCACGCACACCGACTTTCGCGAACTTTTGGCCCGTAAGGACATCGACGCGGTGGAGGTCTGCACTCCCGATCATTGGCACGCCATCCCAGTGGTGGAGGCGTGCCGTGCAGGCAAGGACATCTACTGCCAAAAGCCGCTCTCACTCACAATAGCCGAGGGCAGGGCGATGAGCGACGCGGTGAAGAAGTACAAGCGCGTGTTCCAAACCGGCAGCCAGCAGCGCAGCGACAGCAATTTTCGTCGGGCCTGCGAACTGGTGCGAAACGGGCGAATCGGAAAGGTGCATACCGTGAAGATTGGGCTGCCGTCCGGGAGGCCGGACTACGGCAAGACGGGCGAGCGCAAGAAGCCGGAACCGGTCCCGTCGGGATTCGACTATCAGATGTGGCTCGGTCCTGCGCCGGATGCGCCCTATTCGCCTGCGCGCTGTCACGTGAATTTCCGCTGGATATACGACTATTCAGGCGGCCAGGTGACCGACTGGGGAGGCCATCACCCGGACTGCGCTCAGTGGGGCCTGGGAACCGAGTATACGGGCCCAGTGGAGATCAAGAACGCCAAGGCCGAGTTTCCGCCGGATGAGCTGTGGAACACAGCCACCGAGTACTCCTTCGAGGCTCACTATGCGAGCCAAGTGAAGATGATCATCTCGAGCAAGGAGCGCGGAGGCGTGACCTGGGAGGGCGAGACCGGGTGGGTCTATGCAAACCGCGGCACGCACGACGCGGAGCCGAAATCGCTGCTGAAGTCCGAGATTGGGCCGAATGAGATTCACCTGAAGAAGAGCGACGACCACTATGCGAACTTCATCGACTGCGTCTTGAGCCGTGCCGAGCCCGTGGCGCCGGTGGAGGTTGCCCACCGCAGCATCACCATCTGCCATCTTGGAAACATTGCCATGCGCCTCGGCAAGGAGAGCTTGAAGTGGGACCCCGCGACCGAGAGGATTGTCGGGGATGACGAGGCTGCCAAGCTGCTTTCGCGGACCTATCGGGCACCTTGGAAGCTATAGCCGACGTACCGAGCGCGGGCGTCCCGCCCGCCCGGGCTGTGCCAGTGCGCAAAGCTCTCGTGATCGGGAACGCAGGTCTTGTGCGCCCGAGACGCTGGTTGGAGCGCGGGCGTCCCGCCCGCCCTGGCTGTGCCAGTACGCAAAGCTCTCGTGGTCGGGAACGCAGGCATTGTGCGCCCGAGACGGGTGCGCTCCGACGGCGCTGGTGGGAGCGCGGGCGTCCCGCCCGCCTAGGTATCGCCAAAGCGCGACGCTCGCGAATTCGAGAGCGAACGGCCTTATGCGCCCGAGACGGGCGCGCTCCGACTGCGAAGTCCGCCGACCGCTCCGACGGCAACCTCAGCGGAGCGCGGGCGTCCCGCCCGCCTAGGTATCGCCAGTGCGGAGGGCTCGCGAATTCGATAGCGAACGGCCTTCTGCGCCCGAGTCGGGCGCGCTCCGACGGCGGCTCCGACGAGTGCGCTCCCAAACGATAGAATCGCGAAGGGGCCGGCCACACGGCCGACCCCTTCGCGAACCAGGCTATCCTACCGACGGTTTACTCAACTTGGATGGTGGTTCCGGGCTTGTAGATGATCGAGCCTCCATGACCATAGTAGTTCTTGCCCCAGAGATAGGCGTTCGGGTTCAGCGTGGCTTCCGGGCGATAGAACTTGGCATGTCCGTCGCAGAACATATAGTTCGATCCGCCGGTGTGGCGGTCCGGCGCGATGTAGGCGATGAATGGCAGCGAGCCGGAGCCGGTGACGCGGCAATTTGCCCAGGCGAACTTGGCTGCCTCAACCGAAACGGCCTCGAGCGGGATGCCTGGAGCCTCGGTCT
>VFKD01000475.1 GCA_009885735.1 bacterium | reverse complement strand
TGGTACGTATTGATGGTAATTCCGCGGGCCTTCTCTTCTGGGGCCGCGTCGATCTGGTCGTACGCCTGGAACGTCGCGCCGCCGACCTCTGCCAAAACACGCGTAATGGCCGACGTGAGCGACGTCTTGCCATGATCAACATGGCCGATCGTCCCAATATTCACATGCGGCTTTGTTCGCTCGAACTTCTGCTTGCCCATCCCTTAAACCCCTCCAATTGGGTTCCGGGTCGTCTCTTCACGAAGCTGTAATCGTTTTCGTGAAGTCTGCCCAGCGCACGACCCTAACGCGGACGAGCCCACAATGGGATTCGGACCCATGACCTCTTCTTTACCAAAGAAGTGCTCTGCCCCTGAGCTATGTGGGCGAAGATAGCCCCTGCACCGTCGTAACGGGCTGGAGCGAATTATGGTGCCGGGTAACGGATTCGAACCGCTGTAGGCTTCGCCGGCTGATTTACAGTCAGCTCCCTTTGGCCACTCGGGCAACCCGGCCCGTTGCGCGGGAACGGCCAACGACCTTCCCTGACACAAAGTAACACTCGGCGGAAGTCAAAATCCACCGAGTATCATGATAGTATATAGCACACGGCACGCCGGTTTGTCAACCTGGCAACAGCGCGCGCAGGGCCGATCCGGACGCCTGTGTGCATCCATCAACGACCTGCTTTCATTATGGCATAGCTGGAGACACGATCTGTATGCAGGTTTTCTGGCTGGGCAGAATGGACTACGGTGATGCGGTCGACTTGCAGGCGGCAATTGCGGATCACTTGATTGCGGGAATCGGCCCCGAGGTACTCCTTCTGCTCGAGCATCCGCCCGTTATCACGCTGGGCCGCGGCACGAGGGAGGGGAGCGTACTTGCCGGCCGCCTTGAACTGGACCGACTCGGAGTCCAGGTTGTCGAGGTGGCTCGCGGCGGCGAGGCGACCTACCACGGCCCTGGACAACTGGTCGGCTATCCGATTCTGGACCTAAAGCGGCGAGGACGCGACGTCCATGCGTACCTGCGGCTCCTAGAGGATGCGATTATGGCAGTCGTCTCTGCGGAAGGCCTCGCGGCGCGCCGGTTTCCGCCGCACACGGGAGTCTGGGTCGCAGACGAGAAGGTTGCGGCCATTGGCGTACACATCTCGCGATGGGTCACCAGACACGGGTTCGCGCTCAACGTTCAGCCGAATCTCAGCCATTTCGACCTAATTGTCCCCTGCGGAATTCGTGAGTTCGGCGTCACCTCGATGAGCGCGCTCACGGGTCGAGCGTTTCACATGCAAGAGATCGCGTCTCGGATGGCGAAATCATGTCTGGACGTGCTGGGACACCTATCGCCCTCAGACGACTTGAGCGGCGCTGAGGTGCCAGCTGAGGCGAAACGCTGGAAATTCGACGGAAGAGGAGACGGTGCGTGGGAGAGCTAAGGGGCATACTGCCCGCAATGGTAACGCCGTTCAGCGAGGATGGATCACTCAACCTGGGTGCTCTGGAGCCGTATCTGGAGTTTCAGCACAGCCATGGAGTAGATGGCGTGGTGGTGGCCGGAACCAACGGAGAGGGTACTTCGCTCAGTGTGGCCGAGCGCAAGTCTCTGCTCGAGGCTGTCATCAATATCAACCGCGACTGGACCGTGGTTGCAGGCACCGGCGCTGCAGCCATTACAGATGCAGTGGATCTGGTGCGCCATGCGTCGGCGGTTGGCGCTGATGCAGCGCTTGTGCTCCCGCCCTTCTTCTACAAGAGCCCATCCGCCGCTGGCATCTCGGCCTTCTTTCGCCTAGTGATGGATGCGTCCGACATTCCGGTGATGCTCTACAGCATTCCCCAGTTCTCGGCCATTGCCATCACGGACGAGATCATTGAGAGAGTTTCAGATCATCCGAGGTTCGCGGGAATGAAGGACAGCGCGGGTGAGTGGAATCGAACCCGGGCGCTCATTGAAGGACATCGAGACCTGGCAGTCTTCTCGGGCAGCGACGATGTGCTGGCCCAGGCGCTCTGTGCGGGCGGCGTTGGAGCGATCTCAGGCACGGCAAACGGTTTCCCGGACCTAGTGGCTGCGGTTAAGAGGGCAGTGGACGGCGGTGGCGACGGCATTGCAGCACAGGCTAGACTCGATGCCGCGAAGTCTGTACTGATCAACTACCCGGTGATTGCCTGCTCCAAGGTGGTGCTGCACCATCGAGGTGTGCCGCGGATGCATGTGAGGCCACCGCTCGTCAATCTCACATCCGAGCAAGAGCGGAACATGCTCGCGGAGCTAGAGGCAGCCGGCGTGCTGTAGCCCGGGATCGAGGCAAGCAAGTTCCAAGAGACATGACCACACAGGGCAGCAGCACATTGGGCCAGAACGTGACATCCGTATGATCGACAGAGTGCTAAATCGCCTGCGCTACCACCTGCGATACCTCTGGGCGATGGTTCGTGGGAAGCTGGACGAGTTCGACGAACCGTATCCAGGCTGACCCGATGCCGACGCTCGGAAGGGCTGGCTGGACTACGGCCGCGGCTTCGACCGGTCGATAGGCTTGCCATCGTCTCCAAACTTCGCAGTCCCTGGGGCGCTATTCTCCTCGCGGCCAGCGAGCCCCAGCAGCTCCGCCACCTCGGACACGCTCTCGCCTGCGCTCCTGAAGGCGCTCTCCTTGACCCTTGCGGGAGAGGCGCGGTGCTTGCCCTCGAACGCAGTGATGGCTGCAACCGTCTCCGGAGTAATGCGCGCACCAGCTCGGGCTCTCCCAGCTGTGGACTTGCTGCCCACGAGGTCAGCCTCCATCGCAGACCGACCGCTGCCCCAGTGAATGCGCTTGGCATCCACGCCGGCCACCACCATTCCCTGTTCGGCGTTCTTGGCTTCCAAGCCCGTCCGATAGTTGCGGGCTGCACCGAGCAGGAGCGCCTTGATCTCATCGTCCTCGGTCTGATGAATGCGCGGTTCGAGCTCATCTAGCTCAGCCGCCATCTCGTCGGGAAACTGCCCTGCTTCCAGCGACTGCTTGAAGTAGTTGAGCTTCCAATAGATGTCCGACTTGCCTACCATTTCGTCGCCTGAGGGCCTCCAGGTATCGGAAAGGTCCTCCGATGCGGAGCCAATCGGACCATCAAGGCCCGCTGACTTCGAGAACGAATCGGTAACTCCAAGCTCGAGTCCGGTCTCTCGGGTGGTTCCCGATTCCGGAACGTCGTCGACCTCAAACTCGATTCTCTCACTCGACCTGTCCGCCACAGTGTCGCCTGTGGCACACCCGCCGAGCGCCACGGCCAGACAGGCCAGACTTGCCAGCGTGAACCATGGGCTTCGTCTTGTCAGCTGTATAGATGCCGGCATTTGTGCCTCCAGCGGCCCCGGGGCCGCGTGCTTACTTCTATTATGCGTCGATTGACCCTTGCTCGCAAGGGTGTTACGCAATCTACACTGCGTTGACATTCGGCGGCCTACGTGGGATAATACCAACGGATTTCCTCAGTAGGCATCCGATGGGTTCTATTCGCCTCACGACTAGGCGGAAGGACGAGAGGAGTTGGGCTGCATGTTCAAGCGCTTTTTCCGCTATATGCGGGCGCTCATTATGGGTAAGCTCGACGAGCTCGAGGACCCGGAAGTGATCATCAACGATTCGCTTCGTGAGATGAAGGAATCCCAGGTCAAGAACCGAGAGCGGGCTGTGCAGGCTATCACCCAGAAGAACAATCTACAGGCTCTCGTTGATTCTGAAGAGAAGCTCGTGCGTAACCTTCAGCAGAAGGCCGAGATGGCCCTGCAGAACGGCAATCGCGAGCTCGCGCGCCAAATGCTTCGTGAGAAAGGTCAGCACGACTCCACTCTGGAGCAGCTTCGCGGCTCTCTTCAGCAGGCCGTAGAGACCTCCGAAGCCATCAAGGTGGCTATTCGCCGCGAAGAAGACCGATTTAGGGTTAAGACGGCAGAGGCGCTCGCGCTCAAGGCGAACCTCAAGCAGGCTGAGATCCAGATCCGCCTGAACAAGGCGCTGGACGGCCTGCAGTTCGACGATACCACGCAGAGCTGGGACCGAGCCGAGGAGAAGATTCGAAGCATGCAGTCCGAAGCCTCTGCTAGAGCTGAGGTGGCCAAGACTAGCGTGACTGCGCGACTAGCCGATCTTGATGACCAACAGATCGATGTGGAGGCCGATAAGGCTCTCCAGGACCTGGAGGCCAAGATGGGCTTAGGGGCTGCACCGGTCTCGAATCACGTATCAGCGCCAATTGCAGCGGCGCAAGAGGACGACATCGACAAGCAGCTTCGCGAGCTCGAGCAGAAGCTCGGGCAGCAGTAGACCGCAAGCGGCCGTCTTGATCGCGCTTGCGCGAATGGCGGCACGCAGGTCTCTACACAGATGGTGAACCTCTCATCCTCGCAAAAGCTGCTTCATGTGGCAAGAGCCGTCCTGTTGTCGCCGCTCTCGATGCTTATCTGGGGAGGCGCGTTGGGGCTGTCGTTTCAGTTAAACTGGTCTGTGCTTCCCTTTATGGCCGCCGGCGCGGCCTACTCAGCGCTTCTTGCTGTGCGGCTTAGGGACGAGGAGTACCTACGAAGCCTCTTCACCAAGCTGCACGAACGCGAGACCTCGCTGACAGACAGCCAGGTTGAAGAGATGCTGGACAAGATGGACTTCGAATCGCGTCAGCGGATTCGGTACATCCTTCAACTTCAAAAAGAGATTGTGCGCGAGGCACGCGCTGAGGATGTGCAGGGGTATGCCAAGCAGGACCTCGATCGCATCGCCACCCAGCTTCCGGCGCTGATACAGAGGGCGGTGAAGATCGCCACGCGCAAGCAGCAGCTCGCGAAATACCTTCAGAACATAGACGAAAGGGCGTTGCGGAGCTACTGCGCAAGCCTGAAGCAGCGGATTGAGGCCACCGAGGATCCGGTTGCCAAGGAGCAGTATGAGCAGGCGCTTCGGGCGCGCGAGGCAGAGATAGAGACTTACCAGGCTATTCAGAAGGCCTCTGAGCGTATCGACAGCCAGCTCGAGAACGTCGAGGCCACGTTTGCAAGCTGGAAGGCGAAGGTTATTCGGATCAAGACAGTGGATGTTTCGAGCTTCGCCGCGGTGAGCGAGGGGCTCTATCAAGAGCTTGAGAGCCTAACGAGCGACATTGACCTGCTGGACACCAGTGTCTCCGAAGCGCTTAGCTCCGAGAAGGAACAGCCTCTTCGGGCGACCGAGTAGGCCAAGAGAGAGACGAACCGCATGGGAATCTCGCGGAAGCTTCGCAATATAGCGCTGTCGCAAATCAACGCCTTGAAGGACCGACTCGACAGGGTGGATGAAGAGACCGAGGCCGAGGTGATGGCGCGTCGCGCCGACAGAGAGGCGCGGCGCGAGCTTGATGAGTTCTATGACCCACCTTCCACCGGACTCCGCACTCCCGAGCAGATCGTTGCGGGCGCCGGCAGGGTTAGTCGTCCAGTCCAGGAGCGCGTCGAGCCCCATGCGCCTGCCGCGCCGTACGTGCAGGCAAGTTCGCTTACGCGCCACTTCAAGGTGTTGGGTCTCGCGGACGGCGCCGAACTCGCAGAGGTCGAAGCTGCTTATGTGGCCCTCGTTGCACGGTGTGACCCGGAGAGGTTTCCCGAGGGCACCACGGAGAGGCAGAGCGCGACGGAGATCCGAACCAGGGTAGAGTCGTCCTTCAGCGCGCTCAAGGATGCGCTCGACCCAACCGTGGGACGATTCGACAAGCTTGAACTCTAGCGCCGCATTGCTTTGAGGGTATACTACACCGTCTTGCCACTAGGAGCTAACACTAATTGCCAAATATTAAGTCGGTCGTTAAGGACGTCATCAAGTCGCGCAAGAACCATCTGCGCAATATCTCAGCGAAGTCAGCCCTTAAGACGTTCGTCAAGAAGGCACACGCGAGCATCGCGGCCGGAGCGGGCGAGGAGATGACCGCCGCGGTGAAGAAGGCCGTGAGCACGATTGATAAGACCGCTGAGCGCGGCATTATCCATCGGAACTGCGCTGCCCGACGCAAGTCGCGCCTCATGAAGCGGGCGAACAAGGCCGCCACCGCCTAGCGGTTCTGGCTTTCAATTCGATGTTGTGCATTGGCCGTCGGCTCCCGCAGCCGATGGCCTTTGTGTGTTTGGCCGCGCGCAGCGCTTTGGTTCGCGGTTCAAGCTGCCTCGACCTTGACTTCTCGACGGGACCTCGGATAGAATCCAGCCATCCCCGAGGGTCCCTGGAGAGTGTCCTAATGCGTCTATTGCGCGGGTGTGCCGCCTTGTTGTCGCTCGCAGCCTCCGCGCTGGCCGTCGCTGCTCAGCAGGGCGGCGGACCGATCATGCCTCCACTTCAGGGTTTCCCAGGGATTCCCAAGACTCCGCCAAAGAACCCAGCGCTTCCGCCTGAGGTCGCTCAATCGGCAAAGCTGTTTGAGAGGGCGATCTCCGCACAGCGTGCGGGCCGGGTTAGCGAAGCGATCGACCTCTATCGCCAGGTTATCCGCCTCACGCCGGGCGCCTTTCCCGCATTCATCAATCTAGGCAGCCTGCATCAGGCGCGAGGTGACAGCGCAGGCGCCGTGGAGGCCTACAAGCGAGCGCTTGCTGTCGAGCCGAAGAACGTGATGTCGCTCGTCCAGATCTCCACGGTCTACCTCGGTCGCCGTGAGCCAGATCTTGCAGGTCCGCACATCAAGAAGGCAGTTGAGCTAGAGCCCAAGAACGCGCAGGCGCGGCTAACTCTCGGCGCCTTCTACTCAGCGACAAAGAAGGCTGACCTGGCAGAAGCGGAGTTTCGGGAGGCTGTCCGCCTGGCGCCGGAAAGCCCTAATTCCCACTTTAACTTGGGTTTCGTCCTAATCGGCAAGAAGCAATTTCTCGAAGCGAAATCCGCACTGGAACGCGCGATCGAACTGGCGCCGAACATGGCTCAGGCGCACCTTGGGCTTGGTCTGCTGCACCAGAATCGCAAGGAGTACAAGGCGGCCGCCACAGCCTATCGCCGAGCGTCGGAGCTTAACCCGTCCGACATCGCCGGCTGGTTCAACCTCGGGGCGGTCCTGCAGATCGAGGGAGATCGTGCGAAGGACAGACAGCTTCACCAGCAGGCGATTTCGGCGTATCTGCGAACGCTTAAGCTCGCACCGGACTACCTGCCCGCACGAGGCAACGTCGCCCGGCTCTACTTTGGAATAGGAAACCTGAGGCAGGCGGTCGTTCACTTTCGCCTGGGCTACGCCGCGAATCCATCGGACCCGCGAATGATGACGGACCTTGCCATCGCTGAGGCGCGAGCGGCGGGCGGCGTGCAGGACCCGAAGGAGAAGGCGGACTATCTTGCGCAGGCCGAGATACGGTTCAAGAAGCTGGCGTCGAACAAGCCCACGCCGCAGCTCTTCGCCGGGTTTGCCTATGTCTATGAAGTGCAGGCGAAGCTGGACAAGTGCGCGGAGGTTCTCGGAAAGTGGATGGCGGCTTATCCAAAAGACTCCTCGGCAATTCTCTCCCTGGGCCGCGTGCGGGAGGCGCAAAAGAAGCCTGCCGAGGCTATGGCGCTCTATCAGAAGTGCTTGGCGCTCGACCCGAAGCTCAAAGATCCCTATCGTCAGCTTGCGCGCCTCTTCGAGGCGGACAGGAAGCTGCCTCAGACAGAAGAGACACTAAAGTCTATGGCGGCAGCAATGCCGGAGGACTCGGAGGCTCTGCGGCTGTTGGGTCAGTTCTACTCGCGGCAGAACCGGTCAGCGGACGCGATAGCTGCGATGGATAGGGCCAAGCGCCTCTCTCCGACCGACACCGCAGCCTACTACACAATTGCTGCCGCCTATGAGCGCGACAAGAAGTACGCAGAAGCCGTGCGAGAGTATCGAGCGCTGCAGGCAGTTCTGCCCAAGGACCTGAACGTGCGAGTAGGCATCGCGCGCCTCCTGGAGCTGGACAAGCAGTATGACGCGGCTATTACGGAGTACCGGGATATTCAGAAGATGGGTCCAGTTGGCTCGCAGTACGAAATGAACGTGCCGCGCCTCATGGAGCTTGCGGGGCATGACGACGACGCGATGGCGGAGTACAAGCGTCTCCGCGCCGCTCAGCCGATGAACGTGGGCATCTTGTCCAGCCTCGCTACTCTGCTCGAGAAGCGAGGGGATCACTCTTCTGCAGTGTCTGCGTACAATTCAATTCTTGAGATTAGTCCCATGGCCGGCTGGGCGCGCGTTCGCCTTGGCACGGCTTACCAAAAGCTGGGAAAGATGGACGACGCACGTACCGCCTTCATGAAGGCTGCCGAGAGTCAGAACGATTCCTTCGAGGCCTATGCGAAGCTGGAGAAACTCTATGACGAAGAGAAGAGGCCGGAGGCCTGGTACGCATTCCTGAAGTCCCAGGTCACCAAGCAGGCGTCCAGCGCCCTGGCGCTGTCGAAGCTCGAAACCGCCGCACGCAAGCTCAATCAGCTTCCAGACGTGTTCGCTCACCTCGAGACGGTTGCCAAGGAGCCTGGAGCTGACCGATCGTTCCTTGCGCAGTATGCCTCCATGCTGGCGAGAAACAGCAAGCCTGCCGAGGCGCTGGCAATCCATCAGCGAATTGCCCAGTCGAACCCGCAGGACTATGGCACGCGCCTACTCATCGCTTCTCAGCTCGAGAGCGCGGGCCGCCTTCCCGAGGCGATCAAAACGTACGAAGAGATCACCCGGGTGACGACCATTCCCGGTCCGCAGATGGCCTCGTATCGGCTCAAGCTCGGCGGCCTCTACGAGAAGAACGGCCAGAAGGTCGAGGCGCTGGGACAATATCGCGAAGCGCTAAAGCTCGACGCCAAGAACACGGTTGCCGCGGACGCCGTGAAGCGGCTGGGTGGATAGTTCGTCTCAGACCGAGTGTGGTCAGAGCCGGACACTTCGCCATTGCCGATGCAATCGCCGAAGATAGCATTTGACACCTAGGCAAGGCTTCTGTATAATCTTCTCAAGACCTACGGGATCCCGGTTCCTTGGAGCGGCCGTCAGTTCTGTGCTTGCCCCACAAGGACGCGTCAATTGAGATGACCGCCACAGCTGTAGCTTCAACTCGGTTTGAACTGCGAGGCGCGCGAGAACTTGCGCGGCGGATATTCCTGGGCGTTGGCAGCTCAACCTTCGGTCGCGCGCCGCAACGACGCGCCGGCTTCCGCACTCGAAGATTGCATGATTGCGGATTCGCGGTAGCCCGCGCCGGCAACCGGCTCACTAGGTCCGCCTCCGGTTCTCTCGCCAACTACACCAGCAACGCCGCGGACCAACTCACTCTCGTCCAGCCCGCGAGCGGCGCACCGACTACGCTCTCCTACGACCTCAACGGCAACCTCACCCTCGAGAAGGCCGGCACGGTCGTGGACAGCTACACCTGGGACCCCGAGAACCGCCTCAGCGTCTGGAACTCCGGGGCGTACAGCCAGTTGCAGACGTTCTCGTACGACCCGTCGGGCCTGAGAGTCCGTCGTGTGCTTCCGACCCGAACAGACAACCTCCTCAACGACGACCAGAATCTCGCCGAAGTGGTGACGGGCGACCCGGTCGTCTACCAGCACCTGCCAGGTGTGTGGGGCGCGGTCTTCTCGAACCGCTTCAGCGGCGCGACTCGATTCTATGTACCGGATTTCCAGGGCCACTCGAGGCTCTATCTCAATAGCTCGCAAGCCATCGTCGGAACTGCCCTTTACGACGCCTGGGGCGCTGAAATCCTGAACCCAGGGGGGATAAAGCTCGACTTCAGCGCCTATGGAGCGTGGGGCTACTTCCGGGACAGCCCGACGAGGAGCTACGCAAGAGCACGAGAAGTGAGGAGGGACTGGGGACGGTGGTTGAGCGTAGATCCGATTGGGTTTGAGGGTGGGGATTGGAATCCCTTCCTCTATGTCTCAAACGACCCCGTTACGGCTATCGATCCATCCGGTACGATTGTCATCACACCTACGAAGTTAGATTGGTAGCAAGTGGGCACATCTCCGCCACCCAAGGGTTGCTGCGGAGCCTATGCGGCATTCTACAACTATATGGTCCCCGGTAAGCACTGCTCGGGCTGGCTTGTCCAAAGGATCACGAAGAAGTACAGGGCGTTCACCTGCAAGGGAGAACTAGAGGTCGATGATACACTTGTGTTTTACGAGGCATGGCACTACAGCAAGAATAAGCCGCTAGACGACAACTACAAGAATTTCACGGACGCCTCAGTTCAGCGGGCTGTCGCTCCTGCCAGTGGCAATACTGATGTGACAGGAATCGCGCGCTTTTTTTGCGACGACGTTGCCGACTCCGCCATCAAGGGGTGGATTGGTGGCAGGTGCACGAGCCATGTCGGCGGCCTCCCTTGCACGGATGTAGAGCCCGTCTTTTGGAAAAAAACACAGGCCCCCGGGCAGAAGGAAGCGAAAAGAACAGCAAAGTCGAAGTGGTGTTGTTGCCCTGACACAAAAAAGAAGGAGTCAAGCGTCACGTCGGCGACACCAGGAAAGGCAAGCAAGCCAGCCTGCAAGTGATGGTTGCCGTTGCGCATGCTAAGGAGGCAACAGTACAGGTTAGCGCTGCCATGGTTCAAGGTTACCTGTCCGGCGAGTGCGAGTTGCGCTTGAAGTGCCATGTCCTGGGAAACGACGACAGGTTAATCCATACCATTAACGGAGTGTTAGCGCCCGAGCTTTAACATTGATGAGAGGTAGAAGACTTAATGCACATACAAAGAATGACCGCGCCCATTGTTGCCTTTAGTCTCTGCGCACTTCACAGTAGACAGCCTGCCGGAACGTGCTCCTATCAGCCTGACGATAAAGTTGTAGACCTTGCTCGTGTAGTATCCACGGGTACGACGATTGATAGTAATAACCTCACTTATCCCTACTACGAATGGTCTGCTGAACAAAGGGTGATTACCTGGAATACGAAGGAGGACGGCTCGGTTGCACTAGGTCGTTTAGTTGGCACTGTGAGAAACGGACGTCCACGAGTGCTTCGAAGCGTGTCTGAGGCTCCTCCTCTGACACCGATTGGCATGATAATAGTGCCTGACGGCACGAGCATCCTGTATCTCTTGAAACCTCCTCGGGAGCCTGCATGGCGCTGGAGATTGTCCTCGATCGACGGAGTTACGCAGACAGAAGGCAAGTTGTTGGACTACATCCATTCGTTGAGATTGGTTTGCAAGAGGGATTCATCGGAGTGGGTGGCTTTGGTGGGTAGTAAAGTGGGTATGGGTATTGCACACTATAACCTCCGGGGCAATAGCGCACCATACGTCATTAATCTCCGAATGCCTCGAACCAGCATGAGGTTGATCGACGGTTGGTTGCCCGAGATTGTGGGACTGCGCAATGATGGTGTTGCACTTATAATTGTGCGACGCGAGAGGCACATTGGTAGAGTGAATATGTATAGCGTTGACGTTGATACAGGACTAGTGGAGAATAGTGTCAATACTCTAAGGATCCCCGACGGTAGGCAACTGATTGATGTGACTTTATCTCATCATGGGAAGTCCATTGCGTGGCTTTTGGAAGTGTCTGGCATCAGGAAGGTGGGCACTGAGAACATCCTTTCTGATGTTATGGAGGTTTGGTCAAGTCACTCCGATGGTAACCAGTTTCATCGGTTGGCGACAGTATCTGGGCAACGTCGGAATTGCAGATCTAGACAGGGATTGATTGCATGGACAAGCGACGATAAGCAGATTAGCATCGTCCGTAACGGTCAATTACACCTCATAAATGTGGCGCGGTGAACGGGGCTGGCCGACTGGGCTGACCTAGTCCACTAGGCTTGGTTCTCGTGGCACGGCGAGATGAGGCTCAACAATGTGTGCCGAAGGATACAAGTGAGAGTAATCGGTACGTATCGGCAGGACATGAGTGATCGTGGAGGACATGGATGATCCGCACCATCGACCCTAAACAATTAGGCATACCGACATTGGTCCTTCCCCCAAGGATTGGGGGTACTTCTTCGCGCCCCTCGGAAGCGCCTGCCTGCCGCAGGTGCGTCGAGTTCAGCCCCGGTCCTCGCCTCGACGGCACTCTGCTTGTCGACCCCGAGATCCACCTGCCCTCTCCCGGCATGGACGTGGATATCGCCTACTTCTACAACGGCAACTCGACCTACAACGGTCCCTACGGCTACGGCCGGACCATCTCTCCTAACCTGCTGGCTGTTGCGAGCGGCGTGAATGCCATCGTGACGCTTCAGCGCGGAGACGGCTCTTTGGTGAGCTTTCAGGATGATGGCTCCGGTACCTTCGTCGCGAAGACCCCAGGTCTCCTCAACAGCCTGGTGAAGGACACCACCAACAGCTACTGGAAAGAGAGCACGCTCGACGGACAGACGCTCGCATATCCCCTTAACACCAGCGGCATGGTGACGAGCATCGCGTACCAGGAGGATGCGGTCGGCAACCGACACTCCTTCCTGTATAGCGCTGGGAAGCTGGAGACCCTGCAGGATGCGGTAGATCTGAAGGGTATGTCTTGCACTGCGTCGTACATGACAGTGGACCTAAAAGCCGATGGACGAACGATTTCTGAGGCATGGTTCGAGACGTATAGCTGCCCCGTGGCGATGGCCTGCGGAAGCTGGCTCACAGCCTGGGTACAGGGACGGACACACGAGCAAGCGATGCTGCTGGAGCCCAGCGACCTGGAGAAGCTGATAGGCGGGGTTCCGCTGGGCAAGGAGTATTGCGCTGAGATGGCTGTTAGCTCGCTCCGGGATGCGTCTGTGCAGTACGTTGGGGCAAAGGAGGCATGAGATGAGCATGGGACCTATTCCGAATATCGCCGGTGGCTTGAGTGCCGGAGCGCAGTGCGTCGGCGCGTGCGGCACCGCCAGAGGTGGGGGAGCGAGTGGCGGGAGCGGCGGAGGGGGCGGCTACTTCGGAGATGGCTGCTCGTCTTGTGGCAGCGCGGACAGCCCTTCCTGTGACTGCGGGCAAGGTCAGTGTCCGCCGCCTCCACCCACAGGCCCATACGCTCAGAACATCTTTGTTGGTGCTGTTTCTGGACCACCACTACTCAAGAATCTGAGAGTGACATGCCAGAACACTGGCGTGAGTCAGGATTCCATATGCGGAAGCGTCACGTTCTATCATGAGACAAGCGGAACCAAGACTTACGACACGCCCGGCGGAGCCTGCCAAGACT
>VFKD01000690.1 GCA_009885735.1 bacterium | reverse complement strand
GCGGCAACTAAGAATCGTCGAAATGTAGTGGAAACTTTTGGGCCTAAAACGGCCAAATCACGTTCAGAACTACCCTTGTGACCGCCGTAACTGCGGAAGTTGGGCTAGAGCAACACTGACCGAGCTGACAGACGTTGCGGGGAACCAGGCGATCACAGTGGATGAGGCGAAGGGAATGACTATGCAGACGGACTTTGGGAGCTTGAGGGTTAGGTGGCGCCTCTCGTGTTCCTTCAAGCGGTCGCCACAGGTACCCAGCTTGACACCAGCCTACGCTCGATGGTGCTGTACGCATGGAGAGGCACGAGAACAGGACCGCGCTATTAACGCTTGGGTGTTGGGACCTGGGCCAGCGCGTTGGCAATACGCAGCTACTCGCCTGGTTCGTAGTTGCCAAGCAAAAGCACGCGGACGTTCATGGCACGGGTGGCGCCGTCTGCCGGCTCAAGATGGGACACGATAGATTGCGAAGAGCGGAGCTAGATGTGCAAGTGATACCGATTTGACCGGCGCTATTATGGCGGCGCAAAGTAGAGGCTCTCTGTGCCAGGGTCGAGGGCAAATCGCATTCGCTCGAGGCACCCTCTCCAGCCGATGACGAGCGGTCCGGGCCACTCGTTACATACAAACCATGTTGCGTCTACGGAGACAGACTGACCCTCCTCCGCAGTGAACTCAACGGAGATTCGCTCATGCGACCCGGCAAAGGTACCGAATCGACTTGCCAGACGGATTCTGGGAGAATGCTTGGAATCTGATATCCCAAGATCGGCGGCGACGCCAGGTGTCATAACGCACCATTCGGCGGCAGTGTCGAGCAGCGCTACGTCCTGATCGATTAGGTCGCCCGCCCGGCAGAGCACTGCCACCAGTATGACGGCTTGACCAGGCTCAAAGATGCTGAAGTACGAGCTGCGTCCGACATACGTTTGAGCAAGTGTCACACCGAATCGCCCGCTTGGTAGAAGAGCACAGCGCCACGGTTGCCGAGTGCTTCCCGCACAGCCTGCACCACGGCCGTACGACTTGGGCTTGCGGCAATCAAGCAACCGTCGACCACAGCAATCCAGCAGCCAGGGTGTTCGTGTGCGTGCGCCTTCAACCAGGTTCTTTCACGGGTGAAAGAGGTTCGCGGCGCTGCGTCAATCGTCGTAACACTAGGGAGCTCTAGAACCCGCTGAAGATGCCGGATAGACGGAGAGTCAGGATTGTTTGGAAGCAGCTGGTTAACGAGGACACGCGCTTCGTCAACTCTGCCCGCCTCGATCAGCGCAATCACATCGGACACCTGTATCGCTAGTTTTGCCGTCTCCGATTTGGCTGCGACCTTCGACATGAACGTGGCCCACCTTCCCCATGTGATTCAATCTGCGACCGGCACCCACATCGCAAGACATGGGAATATGACTTGATTGTACCGTGAAACCACGATGTACGTAGTGGGTTCGTTGCGATCATCACAGCTACTCAGCAGGCCCGGAGTAGATACAGCGCGGTAGGCGAATCTCTGCGTGCTACAATGTCGGGTGCTGGCTGCGATGTTCCTCCTGCAGTTATGCAGTTCCCCTTGAGGAGATATTGATGCCCGACGATTCCGTCAGATCCGCTGAGCCGCTTGTCCTTGTGGAGGCGGTAACGCGCCTTACCCGTCTGCTTGCCGATGCGGTCGATGTGGACGCACAGCTCAGGTCCGCCCTAGAGATTGCCATTGAGGCCATCGACTGCGAATCCGGAACCATCATGCTGCACGACCCCGTCAAGCGAAATCTGATGTTCTGCCACGTTGTGGGGAGCTGCAAGGCTGGGCGTTCTGTGCCTGTGAACCTAGGGCTTGTGGGTACCACTATTCGTGACGACGAGGGCATTGCCGGCCAGGTGTTTCAGTCCGGTGAGGCGAAGATCGTCAACGACGCAGGGGAGAATCCCCAGCACTCGAAGCGCCTGGATGAGGACACCTATTTCGAGACTCGCAACCTCGCCACGGTGCCCATCTGCTTCCCCGGAGGCATTGCGGTGGGCGTTTTGCAGCTCGTGAACAAGGACCCCAGCTTCGGTGAGAAGGACCTCGGTACCCTGAGCGCGCTGGCAAGCATCGTGGCATTGTCAATTGTGCTGGCGCGGTCCCGGCAGCAGGACGAGGTCTGACGCTCTCAGGCAAGTGTTTCAAGCAGATAGGACGCTGCTTCTGAGATAGGTATGCGAACAGAATCCGTCGACAGCATCTGCTTTTCGCCGCCGATCGTCACCACGGCAATCTCGCGCACTTCGGGAAGGCCGGGGCGCCGCTTACGGGCCACCGCAACAGGGGCAACGGACTGCACACCGAGCTTGGCTTCCAGAGCGGCGCAAGTTCCTTGCCTGTTCATTACAAGAAAGTCTATTTCGTCCCCCTCTTTAGTACGCCAAAAGTAGACGGACCAGTCCTTCGCAAAGTGATCCCTGGTCTTGATGATCTCCGACAGCACGAGTGTTTCGAAGAGCAGTCCGGCTTGTGGGCTGTTCAGCAGCGGCCCAACGTCCGACCATCCCTGCAGCCGTGCGGCTAAGCCGGTGTCGAGGAAGTAGAGCTTCGGAGACTTGGTCAACCGCTTGTTCAGGTTAGTTTGATAGCCGGGAAGCAGGTGGAGAACAAGGTTGCGCTCGAGCACACTGGTCCATTCCTGCACGGTAACGGACTTGACGCCGCAATGAAGAGCAATCTCGGAGGCATTGAAGACACAAGCAGTGCGCGAGGCAAGCAATCCCAGCGCCTTTCCAAAGCTCTGGAGCTTCTGGATTCCCGCACTTTGGGCCACATCCTTCTCGAGAAAAGTGCCTACGTAGTCGTTCAGGTAGCGTGTAACGTCAAGTCCTGGATCGATGTAGAGTTCCGGCCAGCCGCCGCGCAAGAAGGCCTGCGGCAGGGCAAAACTCGGCACTCCGCGGGTTAGCTCTGAAATCGACAGAGTGTGCAGCGTATTGTAGGCTGCCCTACCAGAGAGCGTTTCTCGAACGTGGTTTGCAAGCAATACCTGATTGGAGCCTGTCAGCCACCAGAGCGAGTTAAGCCCCACTGCTTTTCCAGCTAGTCTCTGCATGCGCAGGGCGTCGACCCGCAGCTTGATCTCGGGGAACAGCGTAGGGGCGTATTGGACCTCGTCGACTATTATGGGCGGGGGATACTGCAGAAAGAAAAGGGCGGGATCGGCCAGGGCGGTCTGGCGCACGCGGAGGTCGTCCAAGGTGACGTGCTTTCGGGCAGGTTCAGCTAGGTGGGCAAGCAGCGAGCTCTTCCCGCATTGCCGCATTCCTCGCAGTATCTGTACGGGCATTCCTGCTGCCGCCTGCCAGACCGTTTCGATGTCTCGTTCTATCCACATGTGACCATTTTAAGCTGTCAACTTAAATCTGTCAAGAGGCTACGGGAGATCATCGCCTCATGACGGCCCTGGAGCGAGCGCTGGGCCATGCCGTAAGGTGAGAAACAAGAAAAAAGCCCCCGGTTCGCACGATGGCGTACCGGGGGCAAGGGTTGCTGGTTGCGGCTAGCGCGTCACGGTGAACGTTGTGACCGCCGAGCCCTTGTTGCCGGCCTTGTCCTTGGCGCTCGCCGTTATCGTATACATGCGAGTTGTTCCAATGGGTGTCTTGGCCAACAGGCTTGTTGCGAACGAGTAGGTTCCGGTGGAGGTGACGGTGAATGCTCCTCCTGGAACGGTCGTTCCTGCGCTGTCGGTCACCGTAAAGGTTCCACTGGCTAGCTTTACGCCAGAGAGCCCGTCGGAAACGGTTCCCTTAACGGTCACCTTCATCTTCGTCAGGGTCTCGTCGTGTTGTGCGGTGTCGCGCGACTTCGGGCGAGAACCTTGTGAACGACGTTGCCCAGGACACCAGAGTCGAGCACGGTATAATGAGTGCAGCGCTGTGTTTGGCTCGAGACCACCCGAACGTCCGTGCGAATGACGAAAGAGACCTCCTATGAGCGTAAACCTACTTGCTCCCGAACTCGAGATGTTCCCAGACCGCTATCGGTGGACGGTTGATGAGTGCAATCGACTGGCCGAGGAGGGGCGGCTCGTCGGTCGGTATGAGCTTGTGGATGGAGAGGTGATACGGAAGATGGGACAGAAGCCGCCGCACTCAAACGCGCTAAAGTGCCTCATGCGAGTCCTAGCCGGACTATTCGGAATAGACCTTGTGTGGGTGCAGTCCCCTTTGACCCTCTCGGATCCACTCGGTGTCTACAGCGAACCGGAGCCCGACGTCAGCGTGACCCGCGAACCCGTTACTGCGTACGGCAGCCGGCATCCCGGCCCGGAAGACCTCCTGCTCGTCGTGGAGGTTGCGGACACCTCACTGCGTACCGATCTAATCGTGAAGTCTCGCCTCTACGCTCGCGCCGGAGTGCCCGAGTACTGGGTTCTCGACCTGAACGACGGGAAGCTCCACATCCATCGACAGCCTGTCGATGGCGAGTATTCGCTGGTGACCGTACATGCCGAGACCGAGACGGTCGCCGCCACCGCTCACCCGAATGCGCATGTCGCAGTTGCAGACTTGCTTCCCCCAGCCGAACCGGCTTAGCGCAGCAGCAGCGCATGTGAATCGAGTCGCTCTACCCTCATGCCCAACATAGAACCCACTCCGGTCTCCAACTTCTTTGTTACCGGCGGCACGCTGCCCGCCGATGCGGGCTCCTACGTCGAGCGCCAGGCCGACAAGGACCTGCTCGCCGCGCTGCTTGCGGGCGAGTACTGCTACGTTCTTAATTCGCGGCAGATGGGGAAGTCGTCGCTTTCCGTGCGGACGATCGGCAGGCTGAACGAGGCCGGCGTGCGAACGGCCTTCCTGGACCTGACGCGGTTTGGGGGCGGCACGGTGACGCCGGAGCAGTGGTATACAGCGATGATAGCGGAGATTGGCCGCGCTCTGGACCTTCGCAAGGAGATGCTGGCCCACTGGAAGGAGCATCAGGACCAGTCGCTCGTCCCGCGTTTCTTCGGCGCCATCCAGGAGCTGGGTCTTGAGAGTCCGCTCGTCCTCTTCATCGACGAGATAGATGCTGTCAAGAGCCTCCCGTTCTCATCCGACGAGTTCTTCGCTGGGTTGCGCGAGTGCTACAACCGCCGCGTTACGGACGAGACGATGAAGCGTCTCACGGTCTGCCTCGTCGGCTCCGCCACACCGTCCGACCTTATCGCAGATACGCGCACCAGCCCGTTCAACATCGGAAAGCGCATCGAGCTGCGAGATTTTACCTTGGAAGAGTGTGGTCCCTTGGCCGATGGTCTCATAGGTCCCATTCGTCCTATAGGTCCCATAAATGCAAATCACAGCCTGCTGCAGCGAGTCTTCCACTGGACGAACGGCCACCCCTACCTCACGCAGTCGATCTGTGCGGCAATCGCGGAGAAGAGCTCAGTTGGCTCTACGGCAGATGTGGACCGCCTGGTAGAGGGACTCTTCCTGGAAGCCAAAGCCCGCGAGCGCAACCCGAACCTGGCGGATGTCTCCAACCGCATCCTTTCGAGCTACCTGGACCCTCAGAACCGCGACGAGCACCGTTCTGGAATCCTCGACCTCTACGGCAAGGTCCTCAAGGGCCGAGAACACATTGCGGATGACGAGACGAACCGACTGGTCGCGCTGCTGAAGCTGGCGGGAATAGTCCGCAGCGAGGGCGGCAGGCTCGTGGTGCGCAACCGCATCTACGCGAAAGTGTTCGACAAGGCATGGATCGAGCAGAGCATGCCGGACGCCGAGTTGCGGAGGCAGAGGGGGGCGTATCGTCGGGGATTGGTACGCGCACTCGCGGCGTCCACTGTAGTGATTAGCGCCATGGCTGTACTGACAGTCATTGCCTTTATCTCTGCGCGCAAAGCAGAGCTGGCCGGAAACGAGAACCTTCACAACCTCTACTTCGCGAACATGAATGTCATCCAGGGAGATTATGCAGCCGGAAACTTCACTCGCATCAATGCGTTGTTGGAGGAGACCAGAGACAGCCCGCATCGCGGATGGGAATGGGGTTATTGGAACCGACTTATGCACCTCGACCGCCTTACGCTTCGCGGACACAAGGGGACACTTTATTCAGCCTGTTACTCACCCGACGCCACCAAAATCTTAACCTCAAGCTGGGACAGCACCGCCAAGGTATGGGAGGCCAGAACAGGGGCGGTATTGCATACCCTCGCCAGTCCGCAGCCAGTTGCTCCCTTGTGGAGCGCCTGCTATGCGCGGGACGGGACGAAGATTTTGACCTTGCATACTGACAAAACGGCAAGAATTTGGGATGCAGATAAGGGGCGGGTACTACTTATGTTCCGCTCTCAGGGCCAATCCGTCGTCGGAGCGTTCAGTCCGGATGGAAAGAGTGTGGCACTGGCGGATCTCGACGGCTTTGCCCGAGTCTACAATGCAAAGTCAGGCCATAAGCAACTCGAAATGAAGGCCCCTGGGTCTGTGAGCTGGGTCGAATACACCCCGAGTGGGGACGCCATCGTGACCTCGAGTTGGGCTGGAACCGCCAGTGTGTTTGATTCAGGAACTGGAAAGCAACGGCGCATGATTTCGGGCCACACCGATGCTGTTCAGTCTTGCCGTGGATCGAAGGACGGCCGGCTCTTGGCCACCGCTGGTTGGGACAAGAGAACAAAGATTTGGGATGCCAGCAGTGGAGTTCAATTATGTACCATTCCAAACGACGCTCCAGTCTTTACTTCGTCATTCTCTCCCGATGGGAGGTTGGTCGTTACTGGCGATCTACGAGGAGTTGCAAGAGTATGGGAGTGGAGGTCGTCGAAGTTGCTCTTCACATTCAGAGGCCATGGAGCAACCATTTGGACGGCTGAATTCTCCGCAGATGGGAGCCAGGTTTTGACTGCGAGCGAAGACGGAACGGCAAAGGTATGGGACATGAATGGCCCAACTACAAAAGTAGACCTGGCCGGACATACTGCGGCAATCCTGTCAGTTGAATTCTCTACCGATTGCACCAGCGTCGTGACAGGTAGTGACGACAATACAGCGAGGACTTGGAATCCTGGAAGTGGCTCAACGACTCGGATCATTGAGGGGCACCAGAAGGGCATTGTTCGTGGGGATGGCACAGACATTCACGGAGTTTCGGCTAGATTCTTCAGCAATAGTTCGACCATCGCGACACTCGGAGTTGACGGCTCTGCCAGGATTTGGGATGCAGGGACGGGCAAGGAGAAAGGGAGGATCCAAGGAAAGGACGACATGGCTTACGCCCTGGCACTCTCACCGGATGGTCGGCGTCTTGTTACCGGCACTCGCGGCTTCAAGGCTGTTGTCTGGGACGTGGTCACTGGACAGAGGGTGGGCGATCTCGTGGGACACAGCGCTCAGGTCATCACAGTTGCGTTCTCCCCAGATGGACTACTGATTGCTACGGGTAGCTGGGACGGGCATTGCAAGCTGTGGAACTCGATCACTCGTGATCTGGTTCAGGATTTGGTTTGCCCGGATTCGGTCAATGCTGTGGCATTCTCTAGTGACTCCAAACGTGTAGCTACCGGTTGCTCAAGTCGCACGGTGAGGGTTTGGGACACCTTGACAGGCAAGCGCGTCTATGAGTCGACTGACCAGGGAAGCATTGTCTACTCGGTCGCGTTCTCTCCAGATGGTTCGAGAATAGCAATGGGGCTGGCATCCGGCGATGTCAGCCTGATTGAGGCCACATCTGGGCGGCTGGCAATCATGCTTAAAGCCGAAGACAGCTTCTGTAGGTCGGTAGCATTCTCGCCTGACGGCACAAGGATCGTGAGCGGAAATCGGAATGGACTTGCACACATTTGGTTCTCTCACTTTCGAAACTCAAGCCAATGAGCACATCCTGGTCCTACATCACCGGCGGCACGCTCCCGCCGGAGCTTCTTCATACGTCGAGCGGCAGGAGGACAAGGACCGGATCTCCGCGCCGCGCACCCATCCTGCGCCCGCGTGGGGTC
>VFKD01000714.1 GCA_009885735.1 bacterium | reverse complement strand
CGCATGCACGCTAGATCGTCCGAGCGTCGTATGCCCAGTGGAGCAGCGCCTGACGTTGCCTTCGTCTACAGTGCCAGTTTCCTGTTTCGCAATTCTTTCTGAGTTGCGCAACATGCCGTGCCATGGCCCGCCACCTCTTGATCTGACGTTCGTCGTCCTCGCACCGACGGCCCATATGGTACCGACAATACCATTGAAACCAGCCCCTCGGGTCATCTGCGTGAATCCAGCCCTTTTCGCGCCAAAACGACAGAGGTTTTGAGGCGTTGACGCCAAAGAAGTTCAAAGCCGGATCATGCCGAGCTTGGCTCAGCTTGGCGTTCTCAAACCATTCCGCTGGAAACTCTGCAATACAGTCGGTCATATACTTGCCCCCGAATACGCCAAGCTCCAGCATCTCGATGGGGGTGAGTTCTGGCTGAAATCGAGGGTCGAAGTTCGTGCCCTCCGGCTCGGACAATTCATAGCAATAGCCGCGCTGCATCCGATCGCAAACTTCGACGAAAGCCGCTCCCATTAGAATCCCTTCGCTTCGGCCGACTTGTCAGCTTCGATTCGAGAATGCTCCTGCCGAAGAAGCATCAGAATCTGGTCCAGATCTTCCCGAATTGCTTGAGATTCGGCTGTGTTCTTGAAGGACATTGCGATGAGCTTGATGGACACGAGCAGCACACCGGCCTCCAGCAAGAGCTCCTTGCCGATCCCCTTCAGGAAGAGGGCGAGGAAGAAGAGAACGAAGGTTAGGGTGATCACTACTGCAGAACCTGTGTCGAGCTTCTTTAGCATGGTAGGTTTGCTCAGCCTACAGCAAGTTGGGATTCAAGCGCCAGATGGCTGCGTTCAGCATCGAGGCGAAGGAGACCCAAGCCAAATACAGCAGCAGCAGCGCGCCTGCGGGACGGTGGATACGCCAAAACAGGATCATTGTCGTGACAATGCCAGCCCACAAGGCGACGATGGTAAGCATCGATACCGGACCCGAATGCCAGCGAAAGAAGGCCCAACTCCATAGCGCGTTCAATGCGAGCTGTCCTAGAAATAGGGCCATGGGCACCCTGACGTTTTGTCCACTGCGCCAGATCAACCATGCAGCGGCCGCCATCATGATGTATAGCGCGGTCCAGACTGGCCCGAACACCCATGCCGGCGGAGCCCAGGCTGGCTTCGCAAGCTGGCCGTAGAACTCGGCGGCAGAGATCGAGGCGGCGCTTCCGATTGCGGCGGCCAATGCCGTTGCCCCAAAAGTTGCTGCGATACCTGCAATAGTACTCCTGCCCATGCCTCGGTCCCTCACCGGCAACGGAATCTTGGACCGGCCCCCTTGGGCGCCGGTACCGCATGCGACGCCGATGGTCTTCTTTTCTTGCACTTGGTTCCGATTCCTCTGTCGTGCGAAGCCGCTCACCGCGAGCCAACAGCGCCGTCTACGACCGATTGAACCTGGTCCGCTTCAATATCTGCTCAGGCTTTGATCTTTGCGGTGTCGATCATTTGCTGAAACATGGCCTTGAAAGCCTTCTCTTGGTCAGAAGATGGAATCTTGATAGAGAGTGCAAGCACGTTTCCTTTCGCGTTTTTCAGGAGCAGATATCGCCGGTTCGCAAAACCGTTTGTGTTCTTCACTTCAAAACTCATGCACTCATAGCCCTGCTTGGTCCTCCCCGTCCGGTAAGGCGTCTCGAAGCCAGGTTCTTCACGCTTGATGAAAAACAGGCTCATCTTGTAGAGTGCGTCCCAACTGTCATTGGTTGGCCCAGCCGTCATGGCTCCCATTTGTCCGGATCCTGACTTCGGAGTTATGTCTCTTGCTCCCCATGGCGTTTCTGTGCCAACGGACCAGCCTTTCGGCACTTGGATCGCGTACTTGTCTGTGTTAACCAAGGTGAAGCCCTTTGCCGGCATGGATTGTTGTCCTCCGGCCTGCATGGCGTGGCCATGTCCAGAAAGTGTGATGATCGCAAGAGCGACCGTGAATGAAGCGAGTATGTCTTGAAGTCTATTGGTCATCTGGATGTCCTAAGTTATTGTTGTATCGTGTAGATGTCGACCGCACCGCCGCACTGCAGCAAGTTGAAGCGTCGGTGTGCAAACGAGACAGGCATAACGGCCGCGTTGTTGACACGAGTGACGCACTTGTGGCGTCGAGTTATCTCGAATACTTGTCCCGCCCGCCTCTGGAGACCTCGCGCCCCAGAGGCGAGCAGGGAGGGCCAACGAACCTACTTGGGCAAGAGGACGGTGTCGATCACGTGGATCACGCCGTTCGAGCACTCGATATCCGCCTTGACGAGCTTAGATTTGTTGAATCGAACTCCGTGACGGTTGCGGACCGCAATGGACGCGCCGTTTAGCGTCTTCACATGTGTTCCGTCCTTGAGCTTCACAACGTCAGCCGCCACGACCTTGCCTGAAACCACATGGTAGGTGAGGATCGCCGCCAGCTTCTTCTTGTTCTCGGGCTTCAGCAGCATCGCGATCGTCCCGGGCTTGCTCTTCTCCAGTTTCTCGAAAGCCGCGTCAGTCGGAGCCAGGACGGTCAGCGGCCCGCGGCCCGAAAGGGCATCGACCAAGCCTGCAGCCTTGACAGCGGCGACTAGTGTCTCAAAGTTCCCTGCCGAAACGGCTGTCTCGACGATGTTCTTCTCAGCAGGTTCGCCACCCGGTACAGCTATCGCTGCCGGTGCAGTGGCCATTGCGAGCGCTCCAACGAGAAACCACTTCTTGATGTTCATGTGCTTTTTCCTTTGTCTCCTTTACTCGCCGGTCTGCGCCGGTGAAGTTGAAGACATTGTACACATGTTGTCTAATATATGTCAATACATTGGCGAAGATATTTCAAACTATTTCGTCTAGGGCTAAGTTTGGACCTCGAATCAGAGCCTTGACAAAATATTGACAACTATCATATACTGAGCACTGAGATGAACGTTACCTACACCATCGGGACCTTGGCTAGCAAGACAGGCCTATCGCAGCACACGATTCGTGCCTGGGAGCGGCGCTACCAGGCGCTGTCGCCTGGTCGCAGTGTCACGAACCGGAGGATCTACCTTGAGGATGATATCGAAAGGCTCTCGCTGCTCAAGGAAGTCGTCGAGTCTGGCCACAGTATCGGTCAGGTCGCCCACCTGCGAACGGAGCAGCTTAGGACACTTGTGAAGTCAAGCCGACCGAAGGGCTTCGTGGCCGAGAACCCTCTTGGCGACATGCCGGGGAAGCACTTGGCTGCTTGCCGAGAGGCGCTTGAGGGACTGGACCCCGAAGGGCTAGAGGAGAGCCTCGTTCGGGCAGGCGCGGTCCTGGGAGTGGCTGGATTGCTGGACGGCGTAGTTATACCCTTGCTGGCAAA
This sequence comes from bacterium, assembly GCA_009885735.1. Lineage (GTDB taxonomy): Bacteria > Armatimonadota > Chthonomonadetes > Chthonomonadales > CAJBBX01 > VFKD01. The sequence goes on along the minus strand of VFKD01000714.1, from coordinate 881 downwards.
CATAGAGGCTGGCTGGGTCGATGGTTCCATCCGCATTTCGCAAGAACACATGGCTTCCGCGGTCCTTCGTTCATTCCTTCACCGAATAAGGCGATCGATGCCGGCTTCAGCGAACGCGCCCAGACTCATCGTTACAACCCCGCGCGACCAATACCACGAGATTGGAGCCCTCATCGTCGCCATCGTTGCGGCCATGCAGTCCTGGCGCGTCACTTACCTTGGCCCAAACCTTCCGACCAAGGAAATTGCCGAAGCGGTGCGCGTCAGTGGGGCCAACGCCATTGCGTTGAGCCTGGTCTATCCCGTCGATGATCCAAACCTTGCCAACGATTTGCTGGCTCTTCGTGAAGATCTCGGCCCGACGGTGCCAATCCTCGTCGGTGGTCGAGCCGCGGGCCATTACGTCGACGCGCTCGATGAAATCGGGGCTCGGATCTGTCCAGATCTGACAACTTTTCGGGAAGTGCTCATTGGAATCGTGGCGGGAGAGTTGGGTCGTATGAATGCTGGCAGACGCACCACGACTTGAGGTTGCTTCTCCCGCGATCTCTACCACACCGAGATTGTAGGGGTCAACGCCTGTTGTTTGAAGATGCCGTCTTCCCCACGCACGTGGGTGTATCGCGATTTGCTGCGCACTCCTCGTCCGTTTCTCGTCCGCTGCCTTGCTCCCCCTTTAGGGAGCCGAGGGCCGCCATTCCTGGGAACCATCCGGCCCTCCACTGCGTCAGAATACCAGACGTGAGTCTACTTTCAGTCGAAAGGAGACCCGACCCTCATCACGTTCATTCACCAAGGACGGCTGAAAGCCGAGCGTCGACCACAGCGCCGCACCCGAGGCGCCTCGGGCAAGCTCGAGTTCGGCGTTGGCAACCGATGGT
>VFKD01000373.1 GCA_009885735.1 bacterium | reverse complement strand
TGCCGCCGGCAATGAGATCGCGCTCCTTGTTCTCGTGCTCGAAGGTCGCCTCCACGCGCAGGAGAACCTCGTCCACCATAGCCTGCGGGATAAGCTGCACTCCGTCGTTATCGCCAAAGATGAAGTCGCCGGGGTTCACCCGCACATAGTGAGTCAAATGTCCTGGAAGGTAGATAGGAGAGTTCACCTCCGTGATGATCCAGCCGCCGAACGCATTTGGCCGTGTGCCGAAGGAGTACATGGGAAAGTCCGGCATTTTCAGCACATATTGTGTGTCTCGGCAGTTGCCCGCTAGGAGCATTCCTCGGCAGCCATGCGAGTAAGCGAGCTGGCAACTCATCTCTCCAAAGTGCGCCGGCTGCATGTCTCCCCCGCAGTCGAAGCAGAGAATCGTCCCGTCCTCCGCATCCACCACGGCGCGCATCATCCTCTTCTGAGGGTGGCCGCCCTTCGCTTCCCACTCCGCTTCGAGCTCCTTCTGGTGCTCGTCGGTTCGCGGCTCCACGAGGGAGTGCAGCTTGACGGGCAGGGCTCTGCCAACAATCTGCATGCCCTGGCGCAGCGGCTTGAACTCCGCCGAAAAGACTGTGTCGCGGACTCCCAAGGCATTCAGGGCATCCGAGACGGATCCTCCGTAGCCGGCGTGCTTGAAACGTTCGATTCTCTCTAGGTCCGTTATGTTCAGCGTTCGCAGCTCGCCCGTCGGGTTCTGCGCGCTTTCTGGCAATGACAATCTCTCTCTCCTCGTGGTAAGGAACCTGGACGCAGCAAGCGGCGTCCCTACGCCTACATCACCAACACAACCAGCCGCCGTCCACGGGCAAAACGACTCCATGTACATACGCCGACGCATCCGACGCAAGAAACACCGCTGCCCCCACAACGTCCGCAGGATCTCCCCACCTGCCTGCGGGTATACGGCTGAGCACCGCGTGCTCCCGCTCGGCATCTGCACGGAGAGCCGCCGTCACCTTCGTGGTGAAGTAGCCTGGAGCAATCGCGTTCACGTTGATGCCGTGCGGCGCCCATTCGTTGGCAAGTGCGCGCGTTAGGCCCGCGATGCCGCTCTTCGCTGCGGCATAAGCAGGCACTCGAACTCCACCCTGAAACGAGAGCATCGAAGC
>VFKD01000671.1 GCA_009885735.1 bacterium | reverse complement strand
CTCTCCTCACCCTCGTCGCGCATCCGCTCACGAGCGCTGCCCTCGCTAGGCTTGAGCATCCTACCGAGACACTTGCCGCGTGGCCCGTGGCTTACATGGTTCTCTTGGTGATTCGCGGCGGCCCGCTCGCGCTGCAGGAGATATCGGTGGCCGTCGGCGAGGACCCCATTGGTCGCAGGGTTCTCTCTCGGTTCACCTGGTTGATCGGCATCGGCTGCAGTTTCGTGGCCGTGTGTGCGTACATACCACAGGTATTTGCTGTCTATGCGGATGGCGTCCTGCATCTACCGGTGCATCTGCAGTCCATGGCGCGGCAGGTGGTGGGGCTCTGTTTTCTGCTCCCGCTCGTCACCGCGCTCGGTTCCACCCTTCGTGGTGAACTGGTGGCGAATGGCTCCACCAAGACGGTCTATCGAAGCATGGCAATCAGCCTCACGGTTCTAGGAGTTGCCCTTGTTCTGGGCGTGCTGCTCCGGCTTCCTGGAATGCTGGTTGCATCGGGAGCCATGATGGCCTCCGCGCTGGTCGAATACCTCTATCTCGCGCATGGTGTGAAGCGAGTTGGCAGGTCAACGCAGGGATAAGAGCGCTTACATTGCAGACTGGACCCTGATTTCGCGCGTTTGCATCCATGCGACCTGCCACATGGCGCGGCAGGCGAGTCTAGGCGCGCCCGGCTAGCTCCACTATCTTCGCTGCCGCCTCCTGCATGGTGGTTGCCGGCACCAGTGAGGTGGTCTTGAGCAGCTCGGCTCCCTCGGCCGCTCGCGTGCCTGCGAGGCGCACGACCATCGGAACGCGGATGTCCATGGTCTCGGTTGCGGCAATAATGCCCTTCGCCACTTCATCGCCCCGAGTGATGCCGCCGAAGATGTTGAATAGAACTCCCTTCACGTTTGGGTCCATGAGCACGATCTCAAGTGAGTTGCGCACCAGTTCGGCCTTCGCTCCGCCACCGATGTCGAGGAAGTTGGCGGCTTTTCCGCCCGCGCGGGCAACCTCATCGAGCGTGCCCATTACGAGACCTGCGCCATTGCCGATGACGCCGATGTGTCCGTCAAGGCGAACATACTGTATGCCTCGTCGATGTGCTTCCGCCTCGATCTCGTCCTCTTCGCTCTCCTCCTTGAAAGCATTGAATTCTGGATGCCTGTAGAGTGCATTGTCGTCTATCTGAATTTTGGCATCTGCAGCGAGCACGCGGCCATCGTCCGTTACAGCGAGAGGATTGATCTCGGCCATTGAGGCGTCCGACTCTAGGTAGCACGTATAGAGCTGTCGTAGGAACTTTGTGATTTCCCCCATGTGTTCCGCGGGCAAGCCGGCACGGAAGCAGACGTCGCGAAGCTGAAAGTCACGCAGGCCCATGGCGGGATCAACCGCCAGCTTTGCGATGGCATCCGGGTGCTCCTCGGCAACTGCCTCGATGTCCATGCCCCCCATGGCGCTGACAATCAGGACATTTCGCTGCGATTCGCGGTCTGGTACAACCCCGATGTAGTATTCGCGAGCAATCTTGATGGGCTCTTCTACGAGCAGCTTGTGTACCACAACGCCGTCCGGCGCCTGATGCGTCTTCAGCAGCATTCCTATCATTGAGGATGCGAGCGTTCGCGCCTCGGTGGGCCCGTCCGCTATCTTGATGCCGCCCCCTTTGCCGCGTCCGCCAACGTGGACCTGAGCCTTCAGCACTCCTCTGCCGCCCAAAGCCTCGACTGCTGCCGCGGCCTCCTCGGGCGTTGACGCCACCCCGCCGCTCTTCGGAGTTGCCACTCCATACTTCGACAACAACTCTTTGGCCTGGTACTCGTGTATCTTCAAGGGTCTCTCCTAGTGGTGCGCATGAAATATTGCCGAATAGATGATAGCATCTTAAGCTGGCTAGCTTGGGCTTGTTGCCCCTAGAAATACTGGAGAGGTGGTTGCCCTAAGGCTGCGCGCGGAACCTGCCAAGAATACCAGTGTAGCCAAAGGATTGGCTGATCACTTCCCCAGGATGGGCATCGCAAGGCGAGCCGGACGTAAACGGCTCCCAAGGATGCGCCCATGCTCGAAAAGATTCTCGGCACTCGCACCTTCCTCACTGCCGAAGGTGCTCTTGATGGCCTGTCTGCACGGCACTCCGCTATTGCAGACAACATCTCGAACGCGAACACACCCGGCTACAAGCGCAAGATCGTGCCCTTCGAGGCCGCGCTTCAGTCCGCAGTGGACAGGGCCGTATCTCCCTGTTCCGACACCGCATGCGGCCCACACCAGCGGTTCGTACCCACCACCACTCTAGACTCGAGCGGGGCAACCCGCGCCGACCTAAACGGGGTCACTATTGAGCAGGAGATGGTCGATCTCGCCGACAACGCCATTCGATATCAAACTCTCACCCAGTATGTCACCGGATATTTCGCCGGCCTAAAGTCCGTCATACGCGGCGGATAGTCGCACCGGCCAAACACGCCGACCAGTTCGGCACAGGGGAACCACCATGAGCATCTCACGCGCTCTCAACGTCTCTGCCTCCGGCCTTACCGCTGAGCGAGTCCGCATGGACACGATCTCGGAGAACATCGCAAACGTCAACACGACGCGAGGACCGGATGGCGCAAAGAAGGTCTACAAGCGCAAGCATGTCGTCTTCGAGGAGGCTCCCGGCGGAAGCGGGTCATTCGCCGGCATCCTGAGCCGGGTCGGCGGCACCGGAGGAGGAGTACGTGTCTCTCGCATTGAGCCGGATACGGGGCCAAACAAGCGTGTCTACGATCCGTCCCATCCCGATAAGGGGCCGGACGGCTACGTTGAGCTTCCAAATCTGGAGCCCGTAGCCGAGATGGTGGATCTCATTACCGCCACTCGTGCCTATGATGCAGGGGTCACCGCCATCAACGCAACCAAGCAGATGCAGGCTCGCGCCCTTGAGATTGGGAAGGCATAGTGATGCCTCTCGACAAGATTGGCGGGGCTGCGCTCCCGCCTCGCATCGTCGGGTCCGAGGGCGCCGGACTTCCCATTCCTGGCCAGCAGGAGAGTGGGGGACAGTCGTTCGGCGAACTTCTCCAAGGTGCGCTGGGCGAGGTCAACTCTCTGCAGAGTCGCTCCGGTGAGATGGTGCAGCGATTTGCTCAGGGCGAGCAGATCGACGTCCACCGGGTGATGATCGCCATGGAGCAGGCAGGTACGGCGATGGCGCTTACCGTGCAGGTTCGCAACAAATTGCTAGAGGCGTACCAGGAAGTGCTCCGCACGCAGGTTTAGGCACAGCAGCAGCATGGAGTACAGGCCGCTGGACGCATCAAAAGTACAGGGCCATGAATTCGGAAGGATTGATCATCGATGCAAGAACTAATCGCCAGACTGCGTGAGTTCTGGGATAACGCTACCTCGACGAATCGAATGGCGGTCGTGGGAACGGCGCTCGCCGTCGTGGTCGCGTCCGGCGCCATGCTGGTGTGGGCGCGACAGCCGGAGTTCGCTACTCTCGCTGCGGACCTCTCTCCCGCTGATGCCGACGGCGTAGTGTCGTACCTCAAGGACCAGAAGGTCGAGTACCAACTAAGCAACAATGGCCGCACAATCGCGGTTCCTGTTGCCAAGAAGGACGAACTCACCCTTGGACTCTACGGTAAAGGGTTTATCAACTCCGGCTCACCTGGCTGGGCGCTGCTCGATAAGCTCAGTGTCGGCACTCCGCAAGAGGTAATGGACCAGACGATGCGCCGAGCCGCCGAAGGCGAGATGGAAAACGCCATCCGCTCTATCGACCAGGTCTCAGCCGCTAGGGTCACCATAGCTCCGGGCGAAGACAGTGTCTTTTCCTCTGTCCGATCCGAGCCAAAGGCCAGCATTCTCGTGCATCTCAAGTCCGGCGCGGCAGTGCCGGATGACAGCATTCAAGCCATTGCAAACATGGTGGCGCACTCGTTCAAGGGCCTTACGCTTGCGAACGTATCGATGGTGGATGGCAAAGGAAAACGGCTCTTCGACGGTGCACAGGCCGCGTCCGGCACGAGCAGTTCAGACGAAAGAGCTGCCCAGGAGACGGCATTCAAGCAGCGACTTAAGGGACGAATCGAGGAGGCGCTGCTGCCGGTTGCCGGTCCCAGCAAGTACGTGGTGAACGTGGAGGCGGTCTTGAATCTCGACCGCCAGACGGAGGACAAGAAGGAACCAATCGCCGGTGCCCCGCGCAGCAAGACCACCAGTACCGAGACCTTTACCGGACCTGGTGCCGCAGCCGTAGCCAAGCAAGCCGTGGGTATTGCGGCGAATGCAAGGGGAATTGCTCCAAGTGGTGGGACTCCGACGGTTGCAGGCACACCTGAATCGCAGACGTCCGGCGGACAGTACAATGGCGAACAGAGCACGACAACCTACGAGCTGGGTGTGAACGTTATCCACACGGAGAAGTCCCCAGGCGAAGTAAAGTCGCTCTCGGTGGCAGTACTTCTTGATGAAGCGGTTCCTGCGCCGACCCGGACAGCAATTACCGAGACAGTGAAGACTATAATCGCGGCTTACCCTGCACCAACGGGGGCGTGGCCTGTAAGCGTCCAGGCGATTGCATTTGACAAGAGTGTCGTGGAGGCAAGCAGCAAGGCCGAGATTGCGTCGGATGCAGCCGAGCGTATGGACCGCATTCTGGCGTACGCCATACCCTTGGGCGTGATGCTCCTCATGCTGTTCATCCTGGCGCGAAGCCTGCGCAAGCCGGGAGTTCGACGCTCACTTGCTCTTGCAACGGGAGGGCAGCCGATGTTGGCCTTGGCCGGAGCCGGAGGGGCGGGCGGCGGCCTGGACATGATGATTGGCGAGGACGGAGCGGCTGGAATGAGCGTGTCTGAGGCGCTGTCAAGAGGGCCAAAGCCTATCGAGGCTATGAGCGATCAGGACAGATCATTCAGCGTAATCGAGGAGGCTTTCAATGCAAACCTCGAAAGCATCCTCTACCTGGCAAAGTCGAAGCCCGAGATTGTGGCCCAAATGGTTCGCAGCATGATCGCGGACGATAGGCGATAAAGAGAACCTGTGGAGAATAGGCTACCATGAGACCACCTGGACACAGTAATAAGGAAAAGATGGCAATAGTTCTCCTGGCGCTAGGTAATGAGGCTACGTCCCAAATATTCCACTTCCTTACCGAGGAGGAGGTAGAGCAGATAATGCTCGAGATAGCCCGCCTAGGCAAGGTGGATCACACCGACAGAAATAACATCATCGCGGAGTTTCGCGATATGTGTACTGCCCAAGAGTTCATTTCGCAGGGCGGCATTGAGCATGCCAAGAAGTTCCTTGAAAGCGCATATGGCACAGACAAGGCAAACGGCATCTTGAACAGAGTTATTCAAGCGCTTCAGGTGATGCCGTTTGACTTCGCCAAGAAGGCGGATCCCACACAGCTCCTTTCTTACCTGCAGGAAGAGCACCCGCAGACCGTCGCTCTCATTCTGGCGCACCTACCGCCGAAGCAGTCGGCTGCCGTGCTCTCCGGGCTTCCACAGGAAGTGCGAGCAGAGGTCGCACGGCGAATTGCCATCATGGACCGCACTCCGCCGGAAGTTGTGAAGCAGATAGAGACTGTTCTAGAGAAGAAGCTCTCGTCAATCGTCGGACAAACGTATACTTCTGTGGGGGGCGTTAAGGCGCTGGTGGACGTCATCAACTTTGTGGACAGACAGACGGAGAAGACAATCCTCGAATCGCTCACGGAGAACAATCCCGAGCTTGCGGATGAAGTGAAGAAACTCATGTTTGTATTCGAAGACATCACCACGCTGGACGACTCCTCCATTCAGAAGATCCTTCGAGAAGTGGAGATCAAGGAACTCGGCCTTGCGTTGAAGGCTGTGAGCGACGATGTTCAGAACCGTATCTTGAAGAATATGTCCGAGCGAGCGGCCAACATGCTTCGGGAGGATATGGAGTTCATGGGCCCGGTCCGCCTTCGATCAGTTGAGGAGGCGCAGCAGCGGATCGTCGGCGTTGTGCGCCGCCTCGAAGATGCGGGCGAGATTATCGTTTCTCGCGGAAACGGGGAGGAGATGATTGTATAGCGCAGTTTCTCAACAGTGTGCCGTAACCGCCGCCGTGTTTCACGATGTGGAGGCGGTTTCCCGCGCCGAAATGAGTCGCAATGGCGGCCGTGAGTACGAATATCCCGAGGTTCGCGTACGTGTGGCGAAGGCGGAAGCTGAGGCTGCTAGGATAATCGCGGAGGCTCGGACACAGGCGGATGCAATACGCCAGGAGGCTTGGAACAGCGGCGTATCACAAGGTCTGCACGAGGGAGGGCTAGCCGCGCAAGGTGCCGCCGACAGGGAACTGGAGACCGGATTGTCCGAGCTGCAAGGAGCACTGGCGGAGATCACCGACAAGGTCGAGGCAGAGCGAAGACGGACGCTTGAGGCTGTTGAGGGTCAAGTGCTCGATCTTGTAATGGAGATTGCCGCGAAGGTAATCAAGGATGAGGCGCTCGTGAACCCCAAGGTCGCCGAAGCCGTGGTGAGGAGTACACTTCGCAGAGTTGCCGAGAGCGACGTGCTTCGAGTGCGGGTCAATGGAGCCGACCTTGAACACTTGCAGTCGCAGCGAGCCAACATTTCCAGGATACTTGGTGGCGCTAAACATATTGAATTTGTGGATGACCGGCGCGTGGGTGCTGGAGGCTGCATCGTGGAGGCATCGGATGGCACGATTGACGCGCGCATTGATATGCAACTCGACATTGTAGGCAGCACATTCGTCAACGCGGATGGGCTCGCGGCCTAATGTCCACTGCAAACGCCATAGCCGTAGATCTCACTCGGTATCGAGCTGCTCTTAGGGATCTCGATCCGGTTCAGGTCAATGGGCGCGTGTCGCAGGTTATCGGTCTCGTGATTGAGTCCATTGGTCCCAATGCAATGCTCGGGGAAGTGTGTACGGTCGACTGCGGTCGGTCGCAGCCCCCCATTCTGGCGGAGGTTGTAGGGTTTCGAGAGAAACGGACGCTCCTTATGCCCCTCGGGGTAATGGAAGGCATTCGTCCGGGAAGCGAGGTGTGCGCTTCACGGCGGACCCTCTCGGTTCCCGTAGGTCCCGCGCTCCTTGGTCGTGTGCTGGATGGGCTCGGGCAGCCTATGGACGGGCTTGGTCCCATACAGGCCACCGCTCGGTATCCGGCGAACGCATCCCCGCTAAACTCCCTCGACCGCGCGCGAATTACGGAGCCCCTCTCGTTGGGAGTACGGGCAATAGATGGCTGCATGACGATCGGCAAGGGCCAACGTGTAGGGGTGTTCGCAGGCTCCGGAGTGGGCAAGAGCACGGTGATGGGCATGATTGCCCGCAACACAAATGCGTCGGTCAATGTTATCGCGCTTACTGGTGAGCGTGGGCGAGAGGTCAAGGACTTCATAGAGGAATCGCTTGGCGCTGAGGGCCTTGCGAGATCCGTGGTGGTCGTGGCTACGTCCGATCAGCCTGCACTCGTTCGCATTAAGTCCGCTCTTGTCGCTACCAGTATCGCTGAGTACTTTCGCGACCAGGGCAGCGATGTGATGCTTATGATGGATTCGGTCACTCGACTTGCGCTTGCACAGCGTGAGGTCGGTCTCGCCATAGGAGAACCTCCAGCCACGCGAGGATATACGCCCTCTGTGTTCGCGCTGCTCCCGAAGCTGATGGAGCGGGCCGGCATGGGTCCGCGCGGGAGCATTACGGCTCTCTACACCGTTCTCGTGGAAGGCGACGATATGAATGAGCCTGTCGCGGACGCCGCACGCGGAATACTAGACGGTCACATTGTGCTGTCGCGCGAAATTGCGCAGAGGAACCAATACCCTGCTATTGATGTTCTGCAGAGCGTCTCCAGAGTCATGCCCAGTGTCACGTCCGACGATCATCGAGATGCCGCTGCGGAGCTTCGCCG
>VFKD01000592.1 GCA_009885735.1 bacterium | reverse complement strand
GGCCCGTGAGATAGATGCGCTGCGGGTCGGCACGAAGCTGCCGCGAAGCCAAGTCGAGCACCTCCAGCGCATCCCACCGGCCCCAATCCTCCCAGTCGAAGCCGAATGGACGCCGGTTTGTCGCAGCCACAAGGTTTGCCCACTGCTTCGGAGCGTATGCATCGGCCTGCCCAATCGCCTCAACGCCTGCGCCGTGAAGCGTGAGCACGAGCGCGGCATTCGGTGACTTCTGTTGCGCGGGCTGAACGGCGTAGTACTGAACGCTGCCGTCTATGCGGCTAACGAACGTCTGCTTGCAGCTCTGTCCGGGCTTGCGAATTCGGAGACGAACGGTAGTCTCAGAGACAGGCTCCACAGTACCTGGCGCGATAAGGGAGACTTTGCAAGCGACATCAGCTTCTTGGGTGCGGCCGGGTGCGGCGAACTGAAAGCCGACTTTGCGCACGGACATGGGCATTAGCGGAGGGAGGAGAGTTGTTACGGCTTCGGCTCCATCCACTTGGGCAACAATCCTGTAGCCAATGCCACGCGACTCCAGGTGATTCAGCAGCAGCATTGCGCCCCACTGCTTGCCACGAACGCCGGCGCGAACGTCAGGAAGAGTGGAATCCCGAGTGTCGAGGCCAACCATCGCTGCCGGAGCGACAAGACGAGCGGAGAGGGCTCCTCGGCCGCAGTGAAACAGAAACTCGTTCCTGCCAGCGCGCAGTAAGATGGGAACTGCCGAGATTCCATGCTGGTAGGGGTCGCCCGCGCGTGGTTCGCCATTAACGTAGACCATCGAATGACCGGACGCTAACAGCGTCATAGGCCGTTCACGGGCAGATTCGACCACTGCAAACAGGTAGCCGCCGTTTAGGTCGGGCCCCCGAAAGGTCGCATCTGCTCCCGCCGCGATACGCCTCCAGCGTCGCTGTACTCCTGAGGGAGATTCGGCCGCATCTCCCTCTCTCGGAGCTTTCCACGCTCCCGAAACTATGGCAGCCTCCACTCCGTCTGTCCGCCACGCCATCCTTCCGGATCGGCCAACCGTACCTATGGAGAGACCCTCAAGGATAGGCATCTCCGCTGGCTGTGGGATGGCGGACGTCTGAAAACCTAAGGTAGCCACCGCACATGCGAACCTAAGGAGGATGTGGAGCCTAATAGCGATCGACTCCCTTGCTGGGCAGCGGGCGAATCCAGATGTTGCGGTACTCCACGTTGTTGCCGTGGTCCTGAAGAACGATTGGGCCCGGTGTGTTGAGGCCACCGAATGTCTCGCCCCAAGTTGGACCGTCGATGGAGGTGTTGTTTTGCACTACAATGCCGTTCAGGATAACGTTGACGCGAGCATTCTCTGTCCTTGTTCCTGAAGCATCAAACCGAGGGGCTCGAAACGTGATATTGAATGTCTGCCACTCGCGCGGGGGCCTGCATGCATTTATCAAGGGTGCGGCCTTGTTGTAGATTGACCCGCAGTCTCCTTTTCCGACGTCTGCGAGGCCGTAGGAGTCGAGCACCTGAACCTCATATCGCCCCTGGCAGAAGATGCCGCTGTTTCCCTTTGCCTGCCCCTTGGCCTCAGGCATGTCGGGCGTGCGGAACTCCACGTGCAGTTGGAAGTCGTTGAACTTCGCCCTCGTGACAATGTCTCCACCACGGGCGACTACGGCCTGGTCTGCGAGCTTCCAGTCTGCCGCCGTCTCGGAACCCCTCTTAAGCCAGTTCGCTGCGATGTCTTCCGCTTTGCCGCTGAACAGAGAGATTGCGCCTTTATCGGGCAAGCCCGGCTTTACTTCCTCCTGCACAAGTGGACGTCTTCCGAATGCCGGCCATGCAAGAGCGGTGACTGCAAGTACCGCGCCTGGCAGGCGCAGCGAACGCAGTGCGGAACGAAAAGTCATGTACTATCTCCTCATTGAATTGGTAGGTGATTGTCTACTGGCCGACGGTCCCAGTCCTCGCATCAAATTTCAAATTGCCGCCAGCGTTCTGCAGCGTGTAAACCAGGCCGGTGACTTGGCCCGTGCGGTCCATCTCAATCACCCACGGCGGCGCCCCCGGCAGGGACAACGGGATTTCTGTTCTGAGCAGGCGAGCTTCTTTTGCGCCGCCCTTCTCCGGCAAGGAGTACTCGTAGGGTTTGTTGATGGGACTGGTAAGCCTTGCCTCGGCGACATATTTCGGAGCGAGCGTCTTGAGCGCCTTCGGATAAGCTCCCTTGTGGTCCTTGCGATAGGCCTCGATGGCTGAGTACACGGTCTCAAAGTCCTTCACCACGGTCTGGGCCTGAACAGGAACATCGATAACCGTGCCCATCATTTTCTTGAAGGTCGGCGTGTTGAAAACGTAGATCGCAAATCCAACTACGACGAGAATTCCAAGGCAACTCGTGCCGCCGCAACCGATTGCCAGCCACTTCCAGGCATCACTACTGCGCTTGGGTGGGGCTGGTGGCACTACGTCATTCATCATCATGGCAAGTCTCTTCCACTGCCGAAGCTGCACCAACGGACATGTGCGCTAGGGGCATGATACACCTCGCTCCGCCCTCGCGTCAATCGAATGTTTCGCGTACCATCGGCGAGCCGCTGGGTCCACCTACTCTCCAGCGACGAGCAGCCTATCCGTAAGCGGCGATCCGGTCTTGCGCAGCGTTGCGGCCGCGTCGCAATACTGAACGATATAGGCCTTACGCATGTCGGCTGTGGTCAGGTTTGGGCCGCTCTTGTGGAGCAGGAGCGAAGAGAACACAGCCACTCCGCCCTTCCTTAGCGGCACCGGCACTCCGGGATTTTCGCCGCTGTAGGCGACCTTACCCAGTGGCGAGTCCTCGTGGCGCAGAGTGCCCTGCTTGTGTGATCCGGGCAGAACCCAAATGCACCCGTTCTCAAGTGTCGCATCCGTAAGCGCCAGCCAGCACGTGAGGTACTGCTCGGGGTCGACCGGGGTGTAACCGTTGTCCTGATGCCAAGGGAACTCACGCGGCGTCTCGGGCCGCTTCACTACGGCCTGGTCCCAGTAGAGTCGAACGTTCGGTCCGATGATGTCTATTGCGATCTGTACCAGGCGATCCTGCGTCACAAATCGCTTGATTCGCTCATCCTGGGCAGCGAGGTGTGCCGTGAACTGGATCTCTCCCACTCGCGAGATGCCCTGCGTTCCCAGGTCCGTCAGTTCCTCGTGGTGGCGGTCCACGTAGATTTGGATGGCATTGGTGAGCTCATCCATCTCATCGATTGTGAAGAGTTGATCGATGACGAAGTATCCGAGTGTGTCGAACACTTCCTTCTGCTCGCGGGTAATCCTCATTGCGCTGTCTTTCCAATCCGCCTCTGTACGGCATCCAGCACAGCTCCGAGCAGAATGATGCCCGCCTGGATGAGCTTCTTGTAGCTCGGCTCGTTGATGTTGATAAGCGGCAGGCCGTAGAAGATCAGGGCAAGCAGGAGCGCTCCCAAGGCAGTACCGGAGATGCT
>VFKD01000639.1 GCA_009885735.1 bacterium | reverse complement strand
TACTGCGGCACGGCGATGTTTGGCGAGACACCGTCGTTCCAGCCGTGGTACCAGACGAAACCTGCAAGCTCGTAGCCGTGGCCCTGGTAGGCAGGGAAGTCGCGCTTCAGGTTCGCCAGCGCCGTGCGAATGTCTGCGACCATTCGAGTGTAGTAAGGCCCGACCTTGCCGCCTGAGCTTGGCGGTCGGAAGTCCTCGTAGAGGCTCTTGCCGCCCCAGGCGGTCTTGATGAGGAGCACCTGTTCTTGGATGCGGTCGCCCACCACGTGGCCAAACTGCAGCTCAGGGCCAAAGTGGTGCTTGTCGCCATAGACGGTGTAGCCCATCGTGAGCGGTCCCGCCTGGAGTGGCCCATTCTCAGGCTGATACCAGACCCACACGTCATCTCGCAAGGCCCAGCGCCCCTGCACATCGCGCAGGTGCTTGAACGCAGGCGCCGTTGCGGGGTCTCGAAGAAGCTGGTTTAGCGTGCCTTTGCCGTCGTTGTAGCCCATGCCGTCCAGGTCGGCCACGGCCTGCCCCTCCATGTTCGACTGGCCCGCAAGGATGAATACCTTGAGAGGGCGAGGAGCGGCGGCAGCCACAGAGGCGCAGAACAGCACAGTGATGAGGAGGGTTCTGGTCATGGATGGTGGAGTTCAGCCGCTGGACAGTTGTTGGGAATGCATCCGACGTGTTTTCTCAGAAGAAGATGTCTCATATGTCGCATTCGTCCTATAGGTCCTATTTCCCTTGGTCAGCATCTACCCATTCAGGTAGTTCCGAGGCACGCGGCGGCTAAACCGAGTGGTGATGTCGTGCGGGGTGGTCTCGGCCAGCCGAGCAAGCTCCTCGACCGAGATTCTCTCCTCGCCCTGTGCGCCCAGCAGGGTGGCGGTGCTTCCTGGCTTTGCCGCTGGAATGTCGGTGACGTCCACCATCATCGAGTCCATGCAAACTCTGCCGAGTATTGGAGCGCGCATGCCCCCGATGAGCACGCTGCCCTTGTTGCTCAGGTACCGAGAGTAACCGTCGCCATAGCCCACTGGGATAAGGGCAACCTTGCTCTCGCGCTGAAGAGAATGGGTGGCGCCATAGCCGATGGTGTGGCCCGCGGGAAGGCTGCGAACCGTGGCGACCTCGGCATGCAGAGCCATCGCCGGCTTCAAGGAAGGCACGGAAGTGCCCGCAGGAACGTCCGGGACGATGCCATAGGTCAGCAGCCCCGGCCGAACCATGTCGAGCCGCATCTCCGGATAGATGAGCATGGATGCGCTTGCGCAGCAGTGAACCGGCTTGAGCCGAGTGTCGCTCGCTTCAACGGCCTTTCGGGCTTGCTGGAACACCTCGAATTGAGACCGAGTGAGCGCTGCGTCCGTCTCCGCGCAAGGGAAGTGGGCCGTCATGCCGCTGATTACCATGGATGGCATGCGCCCCACCACTTCGGCAATCTTGCCGGCGTGGCACGGCAGCACTCCACCGCGTCCCATCCCCAGATCGACCTCGAGGTGAACCCTCGGGCTGCCTCGGTGCTTCTGGCCGGCAAGCGAGATTATCCGGGCGCTCTCGAGGTCCGCCAGCATGGGAACGATGTGGTGCAAAACCAGCTCCTCGGCCTCGGACGGCGCGAAGGGAGTGAGCATGCAGATAGTTGCAGCAGGGAAGAGCTTGCGCAAGGCCAGCGCTTCCGCGAGAGTTGCCACGCCGAGCGTATCAATTCCAGAGGTCATCGCGATCTGTGCGGTCTCGGCCATGCCGTGACCATAGGCATCGCACTTCACCACCGGCATCACCTCTGTTCGGAGGCCCACATACGTGCGCAGTGCGGCGATGTTGTGGCGAATAGCTCCAAGGTCTACGTCTATCCACGCTCTTCGGTTTACAGGCTCTGTCGCCATCGTGTCACACTACTTCTATGTGTGCGCCCTGGGGCGTCGCATCAAGGATTGTTGAGATAATTCTCGGCATTGCGTATCTTGGGCATTACTTGGTCGAGCGCAGAATCAGCACATCTCCGGCGATTCGTATCATCTCGTCGAAGTAGCGTTTCATTCCGGGATAGTCCTTTGCCGGCGCCGTGCCTCGCTGGGTTAGCCCCTCTATTCGGACCGTAAGCGAACGCCCGTCCACTGATTTTCGAACCGTTCGCCGATACGACGAGAGCGGGGCATCAAGATTGGCATCCTGAGGTGTCTCTTCAACCTCAAACCCTTCAGGAAGAGAGATTGTCAACTCTCCGAAGTCCCGCATCGCGTTCGCATTCACAATGGGCCAGTGCCTAGTCTCCTTCGCGAACGGGTTCCGAGCGTCGGCGCCAATCTTCCCCATGCTCATAGGCACGAGCAGGCTGTTGCCGACACGTCGCGCCCATGCAGAGGCCGATAGCTTCATCTTCAGGAGGAAGGGCCCCGCCTTCTCGGCGCCGTCGGGCAGATCGGAGGACTTCACCACGGCTCCGCTTGCAATGCTTTGGCCCATCGCCTGAACGAGCTGTTTGCGCTGGTCGGGAGTTGCCTGCCTGGCATAAGCGCGCATCTGCTGGCCCAGAGAGCCGCGAAAGCGAAGCTCCATTTCTACCTCGGCGCTGCCATCCGCTGCGAGCACGACAGATGCGACGGCCTCGCCGCCGTTCTCCTCGGCTGCGTATGCGGGAATTCGCATGAACTCGCCACCTGCCTCACGGGTCACCAGTGCTTCGGCGCCGCGTACAGAGCCTGGGATATCGCCATATTCGCACGTCTCGGCGGTTGCATCCAGCCATACCTGCTTGCCGCCCACATCGGCAAGGGCAATGCAGTGGTCGAACGCATCCAGCGACGGCAGGCGCTCGCGCACAGAGTGCTGAGAATCGGTGTGCAGCAGAACTGGGTGAGCCTTGATGCCCGCAATTCCCAGCATGGTGACAAGCAGCAGCGACTTGTCCTTGCAGTCGCCATAGAGCTTCTCGTAGACTTGGGTTGTCGCATGCGGCCTGAACGCCGAGAGCCCGAACTCCAGCCCCACATAACGCACCTGGTTCGCAACCCAATCGTAGATGGCTCGAGCCTTCGCCTCATCAGTCTGTTTGCCTGCGGTTAGGCCGGCAACCGTGGACTTGATAGCCGAAGTGGTGATTGCTTGCGGCTTCGCGAGGCCCCAGAACCAGCGCGCAACGCTGTCCCACGAGCTTATTGAAGTTGCCTGAAGCCACACGCGAACCTCGCTCGATGGAGGCATGGAGGGCTCCACCTCGATAGGCGGAAGGTCCTTCAGTTCCCAAACATAGGTCTTGGTCTTGCCGTTTGCAGAGAGGCTCACCTTCGGCTCAAATCCAGGGCGGTCGTAGACCTTGAACTGCAGCTTGCGGCTTGCCGGCACGTTTAAGACGTACCGGCAGTGCTGAATCGGATCCCTGTCTGAGAAGCCCCAGTAGTCCCAAAACTCTCCGGGCATCAGCAGCGGGCGCGACACCCTGCGATACGAATAGTCGATTACGCAGTCGTCCTCAATGCCCGGCATCGAGAACCCTTCGGAGACCGAGTCGTCGTAGAGGGCAAAGTCGCTGAAGAGCGAGCTGGAGCGAATTTCGGAGGGCATTAGGTCCAGAATGCGACCATTCTTCTTGATAGTGCGTGCCCGCTGGACTGTTAACTCTTGGTAGCTTGAGTTGTACGGCAGGTCGACTTCGGCAATCCGGCGAGCGCGCTCATTGAAGAGTTTGTAGGTCTCTCGATACTCGGCCACGACGGTGCCGTCCGGCTTTACGGTTACCGTGCCAAAGTCGAGCAGCTTCACAAAGTCCGAGTTTGGCAAGTCCGCAGCCTTCGGCGCGGTTCGCATCGCCTCGCGCAGCGTGGCATCAAGCCCAATTGGCTTGGTCTTGGCCTTTTGAGCCTCGGCTGGCATCCAAGTGGTGCAGGCCGCGAGGGTGAGAATCAGGGCAAGTCGGTTGGTCAAGAGCGCCTGCTTTCTACGCAATGAGTTCATCCACAGGCATGCATGGCAAGCCGAACTGGTCTGCCACCGGCTGGAAGCAAACCTTTCCATCTGCAATGTTGAGCCCCATCTTGAGAGCGATGTTGCGGCGCATCGCCTCTCTCCAGCCTGTTTCAGCGAGGAGGAGCACATACGCCTGCGTTTCGTTCGTGAGCGCATAGGTGGAAGTTCCCGCCACAGCTCCGGGCATGTTCGCCACGCAGTAGTGAACCACCCCTTCCTCAATGTAAGTTGGGGCGCTGTGGGTCGTCGGCCGCGTCGTCTCGAAGCAGCCTCCTTGGTCCACAGCCACGTCCACCACCACCGCGCCGCGTTTCATCACCTTGAGCATCTCGCGCGTGACGAGCATCGGCGCCTTGGCGCCGCGCCGCAGGACTCCGCCTATCACCAGGTCGGCATCTGGAAGCAGCTTGGCTATGTTGAGGCGGTTCGAGAAGATGGTGGTGACATTTGGCGGCATCACCTCGTCGAGGTGGCGAAGCCGCTCCAGGTTGATGTCCAGAATGTAGACATTCGCGCCAAAGCCGGCTGCAATCTTGGCGGCGTTCGCGCCCACCACGCCGCCTCCGAGAATGATGACGTTCGCAGGAGGCACACCCGGTACTCCAGAGAGAAGAATACCCCTGCCCTCCATCGGCTTTTCAAGGTACTTTGCTCCCTCTTGCACGGCCATGCGCCCGGCCACCTCGCTCATCGGAGTGAGGAGAGGAAGAGTGCCGTCCGGCAGTTGGATGGTCTCATATGCGATGCACACAGCCCTAGAATTGACCATCGCATGCGTGAGGCTCTCGCTTGCCGCGAAGTGGAAATAGGTGAAAAGAATCTGCCCAGGCCGTAGCAAGCCATACTCCTCGGGCATGGGCTCCTTCACCTTCACCACCATCTCGGCATCGGCGAAGATGGAAGCCGCGTCCGGCACAATGCGCGCGCCAACGGCCGTATACTCCGCATCCGTTATGCCGGTGCCAAGCCCTGCTCCGGCCTGTACAAGCACCGTGTGTCCATTCTCCACGAGCAGTTCGGCCCCGGACGGAACCATTGCCACGCGGTATTCGTTGTTCTTGATCTCCTTGGGAACACCAACGATCACAAGCGCACCTCGGGATTCGCGTTGGCAGAGCGCTCCGCGGCATGCTCCAAGAACCAGAGTTGTGCATCCAGCGGCTCTTCGCCTTCGTGCGGCAGGATGCGTTCATAGCGCCCGTCCGGGCGCTGGGCGCGAGCCCTTCGCGTGTCTCTCAAATAGACCGGGAGCATCTCGTGGGCAAGCCAGCGCCTCTGCTCGTCATCCTCTATCCGAAATAGAATCTCGACCCTCTTGTCCAGGTTGCGGCCCATCAAGTCCGCACTCCCGAGCCACACCTCTTCGTCGCCGCCGTTCTGAAAGTAGTAGATGCGATGGTGCTCCAGAAACCTACCCACGATGCTTCGCACGCGGATGTTCTCGCTTAGCCCAGGTACTCCGGGACGGACACAGCAGCTTGTCCGGGCGATGAGGTCGATCTGCACCCCTGCCTCCGACGCAGCATAGAGGGCATCAGCCGAGATAGAGTCCGTAATCGCGTTCACTTTGAAGATGAGGCGAGCGTCGCGTCCGGCCTTTGCGTGCTCGATCTCTCTGTCGATTCGGGCCAGTATTCCATCGCGAATGCCACCCGGAGAGACAAGCAGTTCGCGGTAACCAGTGTTGACGCTGTAGCCCGTAAGAGAGTTGAAGAGCGCGGAGACGTCCTCGCCTATCCCTGGGTGGCACGTCAACAGCCCTAGGTCGGTATAGACCTTCGCCGTCTTGTCGTTGTAGTTTCCCGTTCCCATGTGGACGTATCGGCGAATTCCGTCCGGGTCCTTTCGCACGATTAGCAGCACCTTGCAGTGTGTCTTGAGCTCTATGTCGCCATAGACCACATGCGCGCCGGCCTTCTCCAGCACGCGGGCCCATTCAATATTGTGCTGTTCGTCGAAGCGAGCTTTCAGCTCCACGACCACCGAGACTTGCTTGCCGGCCGCAGCCGCGTCCAGCAGAGCCTCAATGATGGGCGAGTCTTGTCCGACCCTGTAGATGGTCTGCTTGATGGCGAGCACGTCCGGGTCCCTGCTTGCGAGCTGTACAAGGTCGACCACGGGCTTGAAGCTGTCGAACGGATGGTGCAGGAGAATGTCGCGCTGGCGAATTCGCTCAAAGAGGTCGGCCTCTCCGCGCACTTCCACGGGCAGGTAGGGCTGAAAGGGCGGATCCTTCAGCTCGGGTCGGGGCAGGTCATGAAACATCATGAGGTCACTCAGGCCTAGGGGGCCATGCGCATCGTAGACGGCTGACGCCTCAATCTGCAGATTCTGCACCAGCAGCGTTCGTATGTGAGGCGGCATGTCGGATGCGACATGGAGGGTGATGACGCTGCCGAACCGCCTCCGCTTGATGCTCCTCTCAACGGACTGCAGCAGATCGCCCGCCTCGTCCTCGCGGATCTCAATGTCTGCGTCGCGCACCACGCGAAATGCGAACGAGCTCTCCACCTCCATCCCTCGGAACAGGGACTGCAGATGCGCCGCCACTACCTCTTCGAGGAGGACATAAGTGTCCGGCATCGCTGCGCCGTTCTTGCCGCTGCGTCCTGCCGGAATCAAGACGAATCGCGGAAGAACCGGCGGCACCTTGACTCGTGCGAAGCGCTCAAGACCATCTGGATCTCGAATGACGACCGCGAGGCTTAGGCTGAGGTTCGAGATTCGCGGAAAGGGATGACCTGGATCGACCGCAAGAGGTGTGAGTACCGGATAGATGGTGGTCTCGAAATATCGCGCGAGGCACCCTTTCTGCACCTCGGAAAGGTCCTGGTATGCGGCGATAACGACGCCCTCGCGCTTCAGAGCGGGAACTAGGTCCTCGTGATAGACGCCCCATGCAAGCTGCTCGAGCTCGACCATACGGTCGCGAATAATGGAAATCTGCTGTCGAGCCGAAAGTCCGTCCTTGCTCATCTCGCCTCCGCCCGCCTCAGCTTGCTCGCTGAGGCCGGAGACGCGGATCATCACAAATTCATCCAGGTTGCTATAGAAGATGGAGAGGAACTTCACCCTCTCGAGCAGCGGATGGCCCGTGTCCATCGCCTCTTCCAGCACTCGGAGGTTGAACTCGAGCCAGCTGGTCTCGCGGTTGAAGTAGCGTAGTTCCATTGCGTAACATTCCACCTATCAGGCATAATTCATAGGGTTGGGCAGCCGCGCTTGGGATTACGTGGACTTGCTGAGCAGATCGTTACACGGGGGCCGGACCGATTCCTTTGCGTGGCGGGAGGGCAGTAGAGCTGAACAGTCCATCCAGTCCACCTGGTCCACTGGGCCCACGCCCACCAGAAAGGAACGAGACATGGGAGGCCCAGCGACCCGCATTCGCAGTGCGACCCTAGAAGATGCCGCGCAGATTGCCGCCATCTACGGGCCGTTCTGCGACTCTACGTTCATCTCGTTCGAAGCCTGCGCGCCAACCGCAAAAGAGATGGCCGGCCGCATAGAACGCACCCTGGTTCGGTATCCCTGGCTCGTGTGCGAGCATGCCGGGACAGTGATGGGCTACGCCTATGCGAGCGCGCACAGCGAGAGGGCGGCCTATCGGTGGTCGACGAATGCCGCCGTCTACATCAGAGACGGCCACCGGGGACTTGGCGTTGCTTCCGCGCTCTACGCCGCCCTCTTCGAGATACTGGTTCTGCAGGGCTGCTTCAAGGTCCATGCGGGCATCACGCTGCCGAACCCCGCCAGCGAGGCCCTGCACCGCAAGATGGGGTTCGAGCCAGTCGGAATCTACAAGGGCGTTGGCTACAAGCTCGGCGCGTGGCGCGACGTGGCGTGGCTGGCTCGCGACCTTCAGCCGCAGCGGGACGAGCCTCCAGACCCGGTTAATTTCAGCTCAATCCGCGACTTGGCGGAGGTGCAGAAAGTGCTTGAGGGAGCGACTCACGCCATTCG
>VFKD01000424.1 GCA_009885735.1 bacterium | reverse complement strand
GGCGGTCCGGAAGGACCTGCTATGTTAAGAGGATTATACGCGCGATCCGGGGTCGTGCGCAATGGCATCGAGAGCCGTGCGTCTAGGGCGGCATACCGCGTTCGGCAAAGCGAATGCCTTGATACGCCATTGCGAATGGACGACGGTTCCCTGTGCAACATTTCACAGTTCAACCGCCGCAATTTCCTGTCCCAAAACCGAGTCTCGTACGTCTAAGAGAGTGTAAGGAGAGGGACGATGCCAGATCTACACTCACACGTCAAAGTTCGGCTGACTAGCCGTCATCAGCCGCACATTCTGGAGGTTACTCCTCGCCAGCTCTGGCGGCTGGACCATACTGCTGAGCGCACTATCGCCGAGGACGGCTCTGTGCTCTACACGCTGCGCCGACCCTCCGGCTCGAATGCGGCTGCGCGTGACCGCGCGGAGAGAGACGGCGCATGCGCGGGGGCAGGGGCCAAGGCATAGGACTTATGGGACGCATAGGACTTATGGGACCTATCGGACTTATGGGACGCATGAGTCTCACTGCCCACTGCCTCCACGCTCATTCCTTGACTCATCCCTAGCCGCTGGGATATAGTACGATGAAGGGGTTGCGACTCCCCCTAAAGCAGCTTGTGGAGGCAGTATTGGCGGAAAAGCAGACGGCGAAACCCAAGGTTACCCTCTCGGACCGGCACCAGCGCAACCGGCGCAGGCTCCGCATTCTCGGCAAAACCGTTGGCATTACGGCCTGTGTGGCGTCGATGGCGGTCGGAACGGTCGCGGGCCACTTGTACTGGAACAGCGAGACTTTGCGGGACTTTATTGGGTCACGCGGCATTCCCGGCCTTCTCATGGACACCTTGACAGGCGATCCTCTCGCAAACTGGACCCCCGAACACCAGTTCCCACAGCAGACCGCGATGAATCTGCTCGTCCTTGGAGTCGACAAGGACTACGACAACCGTGGGCAGATCATCAAGACGGCCAATGGCCGCAGCGACTCTATTCTCATCGCGCACATCGACTTCGTCGACAAAACCATCAGCGCGCTCACCATCCCGCGCGATTCCGCGGTTCGCATCCCAGGCTACCGTGGATTTCACAAGATCAACGCGGCGCATTCTCTGGGTGGGCCCGACCTGGCTATCGAGACCATCAAGGACGTGTTCGGCATCGATATCGACGCCTACGTCTCCATCAACTTCGAAGGCTTCCAGAAGGTCGTGGATGCCATAGGCGGCATCGACATCAACGTCGAGAAGCGCCTAAAGTATGACGACAACTGGGGTAACCTTCACGTCAATCTCTTCCCTGGCTGGCAGCACCTAGACGGCTACCAGGCGATGGGCTATGTGCGCATGCGGCACTCCGACAACGACATTATGCGCTCTCAGCGTCAGCACGCCTTCCTGGAGGCGGTTCGAGGAAAGGTAAAGCACCCTGCGACGTTTATGCGCATTCCGAAAGCCATTGATACTCTCGCGGACATGCTCAAGCGCGGCAAGATCACCAATGACCAACTCTTTGCAATAGCGAATTTCGCTCGCTCGCTCCCACGAGAGAACATCAATGTACAGACGCTGCCCTCCTTTGAGGGGCCGAGCTATGTGACCATCAACGGCACAAAGAGCGCCGAGATGATAAATCAATTGTTCTTTGGCGGCAGGTCGGTCGTGCCGCCGCTAGACACTCCAGACCCGAACTATGCGATGAGCACGCGCTCCAGGCGAGCTGCCAAGCCATCCGCCAAGCCGCCTGCGGTTACTGTGCCTCTCACTGTGGAGGAACCGACCGCGGAAGAGCCGATGCCGATGGATCCGCCAGCGGTCGGTACAGAGGATCCGTCCACCACTCCTCCACCCGTTGGTCCGGGCGCCACGGGCGACGCTACCGAACGCCCAGCGAATCCGGGAACGACCCCTACCGGATAGCTTAGGAGGCCGCGAAATGGAAGTAATTGCTTCAGAAGCAATGGAGTTTGCACCCGTGGTGGCGGAAGGCGCCAGGGGCTGCAAGATTCGAGAATTGATAACCGATCGAGACGGTGCGCCGAACTTCGCTATGCGGCAGTTCGAGATAGACGCCGGCGGCCAAACTCCCCTGCATTCCCACGCCTGGGAGCACGAGGTCTTCATCCTGGAGGGCAGCGGGCACTTGAGAACAGCCAACGGTGACAGGCCGTTCGCTTCGGGCGATGCCATCTATGTGGCACCGAACGAGCTCCACTCCTTCGTCAACTCCAGCGAAGCGCGTATCCGAATGATCTGCATGGTTCCGGTCGAAAAGGTATGCTGCAGATAGGCACACCGCAGCATCGACTTGTTGTTCGGCGTGTGCATCGCGGGCGGGAGATTCCCGCCCGTTTTCGTGGGAGGTTGTATTGCTGCCTAGGCCCATCGTCGCAGTCGTTACCGACCGCAGGCTCCAGCCCATCGGCGCACCCCTCGCCCAAGCAGTTGCGCCAATCGTCACGGGCGGAGCAAACCTGGTAATATTCACCGAGGCAGACCTTCGTGCCGCTCCAAGAGCACTGGTGGGTCAGTTTCTGTGGCGCTTCCTCCAGGGCAAGGCTCTTCTGATGATTCTAGACGACGCAGATCTCTGCTTGAGCCTGGGCGCAAGCGGCGTCCACGTTGCTGACTGTTCGAAGGTTGCCTCCGCAGTGGCAGCACTGGCCGGCAAGGGTATCGTTGGAGCAAGCGTTCGAAGTGCGGACGCTGCCCGCGAGGCGGCTTCGGCAGGTGCTGCCTACCTGCTCGTCGAATGCGGCGGCGAAACCTGCAATAGCGGAGAATTGGTTTCGATCAGTGAGTCTGTGAGTGTTCCAGTCGTCGTCGGCACGGACCTATCTGCCGAGGCAGCACGGGAACTGATGAACCAGGGCGCGGCGGGACTTGCTGTTCAGCGAATGGGGATGGGTGTGGCAGACCCGGCCAAATTTGTGTCTAGCTATCTTAATGAGGTCTTCGAAGTCGATGCATGCACCAAGGGGGAACAGGCGAAATGAACAAGACCGGACCGATTGCACTCGTCGTGGCAGTAGTAGCCGCCTTAGGGCTGGTGGTGTATATGAACCAGAAGGCGGATTCTGGGAACACGAAAGATTCGTCGTCTGGAGATACGGCGAGCATCGAGCAGGTAGTGGCCCAGGGTGGTGATTTGAACAAGCCTGGTGACCTGGGTAGCACTCCCCTTATGGACGCCGCTCGGCAGCAGAAGGTCGAGCTGGTCAAGAAGCTGATTGCCGCCAAGGTGAACGTGAACGCGACTGATGTCACGGGTAGAACTGCTCACATGTGGGCGCTCTACCTCTACTCTATCTCGCTTAATGACAACTTTGTGACCATTATGGAGCTCCTCTTGGACGCGGGCGCGGACTACAAAATGCTGGATAACCTGGGCAAGCCCGCGCTCATAACGGCCTGCAACTTCGGCTCCATCAAGATGGTGGACCTCCTCCTCAGGAAGGGCGCAAGCCCGGACACCGTGGATAAGAACGGCAACTGCGCTCTTGTTCGCACCATTCACGCGAAGATGGAAGCAGACCTCTCGCATGACATCGTTAAGATGCTCCTGGACAAGGGTGCAAATCCGAGCTTCAAGGGTCCGCAAGGCGACGAGCCGCTGATGCATGCCGCCGGCGCTGGGCACCTCGAGATTCTGAAGCTGATCCTTTCCAAGAAGGTGAACGTGAATGCAAAGGACAAGGACGGCAAAACCCCGCTGATGCACGCGACACAGCGCAAGCAGCCAAAAGCGGCCGCAGTTCTTCGCGCCGCGGGAGCAGTCTAG
>VFKD01000413.1 GCA_009885735.1 bacterium | reverse complement strand
TTGCTCCTTGGCGCCAA
Source organism: bacterium (assembly GCA_009885735.1). GTDB lineage: Bacteria > Armatimonadota > Chthonomonadetes > Chthonomonadales > CAJBBX01 > VFKD01. The sequence goes on along the minus strand of VFKD01000413.1, from coordinate 5,013 downwards.
GGCGAATCCTAACGAATTGGTTTCAGTTAGCAGAGAGCCTATGGTCGACATTGCCAAGCCTGCGCCGGACGGCGACTTCGCGAAACGGCACGTGCCTCCTCCGCTCTCGTCACCCTTGATGCTTGCGGTTGCGTGGAGCGGGTCCACCGGCGCATCGGCGTTTGGCCCGCACAATGGCGACTGGGCCGCGACAGTGCGAGCACTGGTGAAGGGCGGAGCGAACGTACACGCCCGCAGTTCGGACGGCAAGACCGCACTCGACATCGCGAAGGCGAGAGGAGATCTAGACATGACCAAGCTTTTGCGAGAGCTCGGGGCTCGGTAGCGTGCGGCCCTTGCAACTGCTAATCTCCTTAAGTCCCTTAAGTCGCTTGAGTCCCTTCTGTCCCTTCTGTCTCTCGTCACCCGAAGGGACCAAAGAGACAGAAGCGACGAAAGGGACGGGCCACAAACCAAATGCAGCCTGAATTGACAGAACAAGCGCCATTCGGGAGGGAGAAAGTGCCACTCTGTTGCTCTTCACTCGATCGTGTCTTGGGCGGTCAACCATGAATCGTGAGCGCCTGAGGCGACTGCTGCTCATTGAGCTCGGCGTAATGGCGGTGATTGGGCTTTGCATCGCTGCTTTTTGGCAGTCGCGCGTGGCAGATGCGGAGCGTCGCAAAAAGTATGAGTGGGCTATGGAGCGCGAACTCAGCGCCTTTGACCGCGACATGCGCAGCAATGCGGCGCGCAACGTCCGAGCCCTCTTGGAGAAGATGGACCCAGAGCTGCGGCGGCGGGCAATGAAACGCGATCCTCTTTGGTGGGCATCTCGTGCGGGGAACGTCGAGGTGATGAAGTACATGCTTGACCTTGGCGAACCGGTGAACGGCCCGAAAAACAGCGGACGTCCGCTCCTTGCAGCTACGGGCAGCAGCAACCCGGCAGCAGTCTGGCTCCTCCTTTCGAAGGGCGCGGACGCGCGAATTCTCTCCGACCGAAGCTTCTCGCCGCTCGGCATGGCTGCAGTTGGCGGTCAATACAGGATCGTTCAGCTCCTCCTCCAGGCGGGCGCCGGTCCGGATGTGATGATTGAGTACAGTAGGGAGCCTCCTGCTGGCCCACCGTCTCCCAAGGCAGCGCCGGACGGCGACTTCGCCAAGCAGCACCGGCCGCCTCCGCTCTCCACTCCCTTGATGCTGGCAGTTGCCCACTCGAGACCCGAGGCGGTGGTCGCCTATGGCCCTCGCAGCGGCGACTGGTACGAAACGGTTCACGCCCTTGTGGCGGGAGGATCTCGCATCCACGAGCGCGGTTCGGACGGCAAGAGCGCGATGGACCTGGCGAAGGAGATGGGTGATCCGGTGATGGTTGCTCTCCTGCACAGGCTCTCGGCGCCGCAGCGTGCGGCCCCTGCATCTGGGAGCCACCATAAGTCCCGATAGTCGCTTACGTCCCTCCGGAACTGTAGGGAGATCACCGACGAACCTTGAGAACTCGAGACCGAGCCCTTGCGATGCCACACATAGATGCAGATATTGTGTCCTGTAGCAGCATGATACGTCCTGGCGATCAGGAGCCTGTATAGCGTGCAGTCTCTCGAGTGCAATTGACACAACCACCAGCGCCATGAAGAATGATCGTGCAGGATCAACCCAAATAGGGATACAGGTACCCCACCTTGCGGTGGCGAATGGCACTAGATGACCAATGCTCACCTCGTCGGAAAGGAATCCTGTGATGCCCTCGTCAGCATCTTCACACACGAACCCCTGGCCTGATCTCCCACTCGAGGCATGGACCGACACCTATTCAACGCTCCACATGTGGCTGCAGATCGTGGGCAAGATTCGCCTCGCGCAGAGCCCGTGGGTCAATCACTCTTGGCACGTGACACTCTATGTCACAGCCAAGGGACTCACCACGTCTCCCATTCCGTACGGCACGCGGACTTTTGAGGTTGATCTCGACTTCATCGATCATCGGCTCCAGGTAATCGCGAGCGATGGAGGCGTGGGCGGATTCGCCCTCGAACCAATGTCGGTCGCGAAGTTCCATGCAAGGCTAAACGTCGAGCTGGACCGACTCGACCTTCACATGGATATTAATCCGCATCCAAACGAGGTTGCCGACCCAATTCGGTTCGACCTCGACGAGACGCACCGAGCATACGACGCGGACTATGCCCACCGATTCTGGCAGGTGCTTGTTCAGGCAGATCGCGTTCTCAAAGAGTTTCGCGCGCGCTTCGTCGGCAAGTGCAGCCCCGTCCACTTCTTCTGGGGAGCGCCGGACCTCGCGGTGACACGTTTCTCTGGCCGAACCGCACCACAACACCCAGGAGGAGTGCCGCACCTGCCGGACTCCGTTGCGCGGGAGGCCTATTCGCACGAGGTCTGCAGCTGCGGCTTCTGGCCGGGAGGCGGTCCCATTCCCTATGCAGCGTTCTATTCGTACGCCTATCCAGAGCCTCCCGGCTACTCCTCCGCACACATCTTGCCAGATGGGGCATTCTACAGCCCGGATCTGCGCGAGTTCCTTCTCCCTTACGATGCAGTCCGAACGTCCGACAACCCGGATGAGGTACTTCTGGCCTTCCTTCAGTCCACGTACGAAGCGGCGGCGACCTTGGCAGCGTGGGATCGCCAAGCGCTCGAGGCAGCCGACTCTGGTCCATTGCCGCGGATTCTGGCGGAGTAGCAGACGGCAATGAACCAGCGTCTGAACTACGCTCTCCAGCAATCGCTGCTCAGCACCTATCTCTAGGGACCATCGCCGAACCCTCCTTGTGAAAACAGGTACAATTTAGCCTGCGGTCATGGCTTCCCAGCCTGTCGGCAGCGAAGACTTTCTCATCACCCTCACTTGGAGCACAACCGTTGAGCCTTGAGATCATGCGGGACCCGCGCATTCGCGGCATGGAGTGGCGAGACCTGATTCCCCTTAGCCGTGTCGAGATCGCCAAGCAGCTGCTTCTTCCACTTCCCTGGCTGTCGGGTTCGCTCATCTTCGCGCACTATGGCATCTGGATTCCGGCGCTCGCGTGCTCGTTCATCCTGTTCCTTACAGGCTTACGAGTCGTGCATGATGCCTACCACTTGGCCCTTGGCATCTCGCGAAACGCGCACGACTGGGTGGTCTACGCTCTCAGCTTCAGTATGCTGGGCTCGATGCACGCGGTGAAGCTGACGCACCTGCACCATCATCAGCACTGTATGGACGATGCGGACGTCGAGGCTGCCAGCGCTCTGATGCCCTGGTGGAAGGCGATACTCGTCGGACCTATCTTCCCGGTGAAGAACCATCTCTTCGCTCTCTCGGTGGCAAAGCCACGCGACCGAGCATGGATCTACTTCGAACTAGCCACTACCGCGATCCTGTTTGTGCTTGCGTTCACAGTGTTTCCTGCGCAGTTTCTGCTCTACCACCTGGCAGCTATGACCGTGGGCCAGTGCCTCACCTCCTTCTTCGCGGTGTGGACGGTACATCACGATTGTGATAGATCGCACTATATTGCCCGGACCCTGCGCAACAAGATCAAGAGCATGGTCGCCTTCGAGATGTTCTTTCACCTGGAGCACCATCTCTTTCCCAAGGTTCCCACCTGCCACCTGTCGAGGCTGTCCGAGCGCCTGGACGAGGCCGCGCCCGAGCTGCAGGCGAACCAGGTCTACTAGCCTCTACGGTGGATGAACTTGTTCTCGTAGCCGGCGCCACCGGTCGCCTTGGCCGCGAGGTGGTGAGGGAGCTGACGCGGCGCGAATGCCGGGTTCGCGCAATGGGCCGCAGCATGGAGTCGCTTGCCCGCCTGGTCCCGGAAGCGGACGAGATTGTGGTCGCCGATGCATTCGATCAAGCCTCCCTGCTTGCTGCGCTGGTGGACGTGGAGCGCGTCTTCTCGTGCATGGGCGCCAGCGTCATCCCACTGCCTCGCTATGGGGCGCGAACCTTTAGCCAGGTCGACACGCCCACGAACGTCAACCTCATAGACTCCGCCGTGCGCCATGGGGTACGGAAGTTCCTCTACGTGTCAGTGTTCGGCGCTGATAAGCTCCCGCACCGCGACTTTGTCGTCGGCCACGAGCGCGTGGTGGAGCATCTGCGAGGCAGTGGACTACCTTATGCCGTGGTGCGGCCCACCGGATTCTTCCAGTCGATGGAGGAGATCGTGCTCGTGGCAGGGAGCGGCTTGCTGCCCCAGCACAAGGGTGGCACGGCCCGAACCAACCCCATTCACGAAACCGACCTTGCCCGATTCTGCGTGGAGGCCCTGCTTGACCCGGACCCCGCCTTGGAGCGAGACGTGGGCGGGCCGGACGCACTGATGCGCTGCGAGATTGCCGCGCTTGCGGAACGGTCACTCCTGGGCCGCAGAAGGCTGAGGCATGTGCCCGTCTGGGTAATGCGCGCCGCAGGACTCGCCGCGATGCCGCTCTACCCTCGCGTGGGAGAGCTGATGGCGTTTATTGCAGACATTCTGATGGACGACTTCGTCGCGCCGGCGTACGGCGACCACCACATTGAGGACTACTTCGCGGAACGCGCGAGGGAACGGGATGGGGAATTACTGCGTACATAAGTGGTTCGCTCAAGTACCACGTGGAGCCACTGCTATGATACAATTGGAGAAACAGAGTCGCGCAAGGAGCGGTATCCATGACTGTGACTATTGACCTATCTCCTGACCTCGAAGCTCGGTTGCGGTCGAGGGCCGCCAGAGGCGGGAAGGACATTGAGTCCTTCGTCAGGTCGCTGGTTGAACGGGAAGCGCTGAATCCCGAGGATGCCTCGGAAGGCGGAAGTCTTGCAGATCTGCTTGTAGGCCGTGTTGGTCTCTTTCACAGCGGCGGGAAGTGCAACTCGCGCGAGACGGGCAAAGCATTCACAGACTTACTTGAAGCACGCCGTGAACGCACAACACCGTGAACCTGGTAGATGCCGGACCGCTCATCGCCATCCTAGACGTGGATGATCCTGATCATTCTCTCTGCATTGCAGCAATGCATCGATTACCAAAGTCGCCTCTTCTTA
>VFKD01000118.1 GCA_009885735.1 bacterium | reverse complement strand
GCTGCAGGACAACTGTACGGCCCGACACTGTTCCCGCTCAGTGAAGCTGCGGCACTTGCGTTGGCCGCTCCGCAGCGCAAGTTGCTCGTTGAATACGAGCGATATCTGGACGCTCGGCAGGGCTTGAGGCCTGCCGACGCGAATAATTAGAGCTGCCCAGATGACCATTGGCCGTCGAGAGGCTACATGCCTGAGAAACTGAACCGACTCACCGCGCGAGTCTTGCTCGAGGTGCGCGCTCCACACAGCCTACGAGTCTCACCGGACGGATGCGCTGCGGCATTCATCCTGGATGAGCCCGACTTCGATGAGAGCCGATGGACGTCCAGAATCTGGCTCGCCGACCTCGTGAATGGGGAGGCTCGGCAGATCACGTTCAGCTATGAGGGCGAAGTTCACCCTCAATTCTCGCCCGATGGAAAGTGGCTTGCGTTTCTGTCTACGCGGCCGGACTTCACACTCCCTCCGCCGGCTAGCCAAGAAGAGGAGGACGAGCAGGCCCACCGCGACCAGGTGTGGGTGATGCCCCTCGGAGGAGGCGGCGAGGCGTACCGTCTCACGAACCTTCAGGGTGGGATCGCATCGTTCGAGTGGATGCCGGACGCTGCTTCTGTCGTCTGCCTGGCGCAAGAATCACGTGCCCCTGCCATCAAGAACGCCGAGGATGAAGCACGCAAGCGGCGGGTCGACCCTTGGGTGCAGGGCGAGGACCGGCGACGGATGCAGCTATGGGAGGTGATGGTAGATGACCGGCGATGCGATCTCTTGTATACCGGAGACGCCGGCCTCCTTGAGTTTGCCGTCTCGCCCGACGGCAAGCGAATAGCTTTCGTCACCAACCGTACTGGCGACCCGAACGACTTTCACCACACGGACTTGCTGGTCCTAACCCTCGATGAGGAAGGCGAGCCTGTCCTGGTGACCGATGCGCGTGGCTGCAAGACACAGCCGACGTGGTCGCCTGAGAGTGACACACTCTGGTATGTGGGTCCTATCGACCCAGACCGCGCCTACTCGCAGGTGGCGCTTTGGAGTGTCGCCTCCACGGGAGGCGAGCCGTGTCGCCTGATCGCGGACAAAAGCTTCGACATCGGCGGCCTGTGTCGAACCTCCACGGGCGGTCTAGCGCTCACCGCAGCGGACAAGACGCGGACACCCCTGTTGTCTCTGGTAGGTGACGTCCTGCAGGCGCTGACGGACCTCGACTTTACGGGAGAGTGCCTGAGCTTTGACGTGGGCCCTTCCGGCCGAATCGCCGCCGTGTTGGAGGACGCTGAGCGCCTGCCCGAGGTCTATTCCCGCGACGAGGACGGCACATGGCGGCAGATTACTCACTTTAACGACGAGGTTTGGACGCACTACGAACGCCCGGAGCAGCGAGTGGTCTCTTGGTCCTCTGAAGAGTTCGCAATTGAGGGCGTCCTTACTCTTCCGAGTGATGGGGGAAGTACCAAACCTCTGCCGCTGATCGTTCAGGTTCACGGCGGACCTAAGTACCGAGCGGTCAACACCCTCCGGGCCTATACTCTGCACGCACTCTGGGCCGCAAACGGCTATTCAGTCTTGCAGCCGAACTTTCGAGGCAGCGAGGGCTACGGGAACGCATTCGCCACAGCGAACTACCGGGATCTGGGCGGCGGAGACCTGCGGGACGTAATAGCTGGAGTGGATTGGGCCGTCGCCACCGGCATTGCCGACCCAAAGCGGATCGGCATCATGGGTGGCTCATACGGCGGCTATCTCGCCGCCTCCGCCGTTGGCCAATCCGACCGGTTCGCCGCGGCTATCAGCATGTTCGGCATGTTCAACCTTGCCAGTTCATCCGCCACGTCGGATCTCTCTCGGTGGGAACAGGAGTACCTGGGCGCCTCCTACTGGGAGGACCCGGAGATCTACCGCCAGTGCTCGCCATCCGCACATATTGAGAGGATCACCTCTCCCATGCTCATCGTTCACGGCGACTCCGACGCGAATACCTTCATCTCAAACTCAAAGGAGCTTCATCACGCGCTCAAGACGCGCGGCGTACCGGTCGAATTCGTCACCTACCCGCGGGAGGGCCACGGCCTTCGCGAGCCGAATCATCGCCTGGATGAGGCTCGCCGATGGATCGAGTGGTTCGACCGGCACATTCGGGGCATGGACCATCGAGCTGCGCGAGTGGGTGAACGGATTCGCCACGAGGGTTATGAGCTTCGCGTTGTTCGAGCAGAACCGTTTGAGCCCATCGGATGGGGCAGGGATGATCCCCGATTGATCGAGATCGCGTGCGCCATTGCGAGCGAGAACCCGGTAGAATCCGGCTGGACACTGTCGCTCGACGAACTGCGGCTTACCCATGGAAGCGGTACCTCCTCCGCACCTGTGGGTGTTCCGATGGACATGGGAGGTGGCCGCGCGCTCCTCCGAGGCGACGGAATGGCGCTCGAAGCGCTGCCGGACAGGGAGACTGGCCGACTGTGGCTCACCATCTTGGCTGCATTTGTGATCGATGAATCCGGCGGAAGCTATGAGTTTCGAGTGGCCGACTTTCCGCCGGTCGGCATTGACGTGCCCGCAGCAGCGCCGAAGGAACGAGACGAGCCCAACGATGAAAGCGTGGCTACAGAACCAGCCTAAGGAGAGAGAATGTGCCGAACGTAAAGATTGCGGTAAGACCCAATGGCCCATACAAGATCACAGGTCCGGTAGAGATCGTCGACGCGGCCGGAGTTGTTATTCCGACCGACCCAAACGACGAGGCGATTTTCCTGTGTCGATGCGGCGAATCTGCCGAGAAACCGTTTTGCGACGGAATGCACAAGACGTGCAGCTTCACGCCGGATGGAGCGAATCCGTTCTAGATCACCTGATCTAGATCACCTGAGTTCGAAAAGGTGTTGTACTCGTGACAAGTTTCGAGAATTGGTGCCAATGCTCAGTCAATCGAGACGGCCCCGTCACTGTCACCCTGAGCGAGGCCAATCCGCTCATCCTGGGCGTGCCACAGCCGTTCCGTGGCAGAGTCGAAGGACCGTATCGTGGCGAAGTCGAAGGGTCCAGCAGTACTTGTCCGTTCATGTACCACCGGATGTTTCGACTACGCTTCCAAACGGAGGAAGCTCCGCTCCTAATGAACCGTCGGCTGGTACGTACGCGGCTTGGTAGCGGTTTGTGCGCTTTTCCGTCCGCAGGACGGTCGGCGGAACGCCAAAAAGAGGGGTCGTTCACGGCTCCTCCACAGGCGCAACTCTTTCCGGTCCGAGCCCTGAAGGACCCGGCTGGCAGGCCTGCGGCCAAACGTCCTGCGGACGCAACGTCAACGACCGACGCGGCGACCGACCGCAACCGGTCCGGTCGGCTATTGTGCAACGCGGCCAAGTCGAGTTCATTACTGTCGTAGTCGCTCGTATTGCGACAATTACTCAACATGACTGTAATGGGCTTTACTCTCCGGCGCAGCCACGTGCAATGATCGGGAGAAACGCTTCTCAATGGTGGATCAGCCTTCTGGTGCCTATTCAACTCGTCGATATGAGCCGAAGCCTCGCTAGAACACCGGCTCCGTGCCGTGCATCGCGCGAATCTGCGTCACACGCCCGAGGTGGTAGGCATCGTGAATGAGGTGGTATACCACTCTCGAGAGGTCTCGTGATTCATCGGAGATCGCCGCGGCAATGTCGTCGTGCGTCTGCTTCAGGGCTTGCTTCGTCGCTTCCCACGCACCCTCTGTGGCCTGCGCTGGCTCGGCGAACTCAAGCCTGTCCGATTCGTCGTCGGGTCGCTCTGGCTTGCCCGCAATAATGTCGAGCGTTACTCCTCGCCAATAGATGACGTGGACTACCTCCTGCCACACCGAGTGACAGCCGTCGGTGGGAACTCGCGCCGCCTGTTCTGCACTCAAGTCGGACAGGCTGTCCGGCCAGGACGGCACCCAATTGCCCTCCTTCCACATGTCGTTCCATAGCTCCAGCAGCTTTGCTCTGTCCATTTGTCACTCCTTATCCAAGGGAAAAGATCAGCCCCGGCACAGTTTCTCCGTCCAAGGTTCCGAATGCCGGGTCGCCCCCGGAATGGTTGAACCCGCACTTCTCCAGCACTCGCCGAGATGCGAGATTATGCTCGGCTACATGAGCAACCAATGGGCGTTCGGGAACCTCTCCCAGAAACTTCGCCAACGCCTCGGTGGCGATACCCTTGCCACAGAAGTCGCGTCCTAGCCAGTAGCCCACCTCGCGCCGCTCGAGTGGGCCGAAGCAGAGGAGGTTTCCTGCCACCTGGCGATCAATCTCAATGACCCGAGTGATGACGGATCGGTCTAGCATTATTCGCGACCAGTGCTCGAAGAATGCCTCGCGGTCTCGGCTGGGAAACACCGCCATTCGGCATGCCTCGGCGTCGCACTGGTGTTCGAACAGAGTGGCCAGGTCGTCCGAAAGCACTACACGGAGAACGACACTTGGCTTCTCAATCCGGAAACAGGAAGTCACTCACCGCCTGCCGCAGGAAGGAACTCTCGATGGTTGATAACCCGCTCACGCTGCCTGTATGGCCAATCGGGCTCTCTCCATAGAGTACAGAATAGAACACGCACGCTGCGAGGTACGAGCCTGCAAGTGACGGGTGACTCTTGTCGGCATCATGAAGGACTGGCTCGCTATAGTGGGCGATGAATCTCTGCCATGCGACGCCGACCGGCAAGACCACTGCGCCAAGCTCCTCCCCGATCGACCGGTACGCCTCCGTGATTGCATCCTGGGTCTCGGGAGCGTGCCGCCGAGCCCACGTTAGGTAGAGAGCGGTCTTCGCGCCGGAGGCTCGAATGACCTCGTCGAAGAGCCGAATGTTCTCGTGCATCCGGGTCCGGTTCTTGATGGGCAGCGTGCTCTGCTCTTGGAGCACCACGTAGTTCCACCCGCCCTCCTGTATTGCCCGCTGCGCCTCTCCCTTGTTCCAGTGCATTCTCAGCGATGCGCCGCCAGCCTGTACGAGCCGATGCGTCATCTTCTTGCCGCGCGCCTGGGCAATCTGGGCGATGAGCCCAGGGAGGTCGTTGCGCGCGGTGAAGCTGTTGCCGACGAAGAGAATGTTCATGGTTGCCTGACTGGACTTGTGCTCTGCTCAATCCACATGGTATTGCCGCGATAACGATACTGATTCTCCGCGAGTGACGCAAGTCCTGCGTTGGGGAATTGGTCTTGAACAACAGGTCTGCTGCCCTGCCTGATGTACACTAGTTGAGGGAATCGGTCACTCGATACGATATCCGGCTTTTTAACCCAGGGGGCGGTCTGGATTGAGGATGCGTCTTGTTCGTCGCAAGCATGCCTTCGCCGCACAAGCGGCAGGTGTCTTCCTGTCCTTGCAGTTTCTGGCGGGATGCACTGGGTCACCTAAGCAACCGCGTGAGGACGCAGCCGACGGCACCGTTGCGGTAGGCGTCCCTAGGAGGTATGTCGAGCAGACCACAACTCCTTCCAGCTCTACGGCGGATATGGCCGATCTCCTACGGACCGCCGCACAACAGGTCGACCTAACGAGCCTTACAACACTCGTCAACGAAGAGCGTGCCAAAGTGCTCGAACAGCAGATTACTGCCGCGCACGACCCAGCGGAAAGAGAGAAGTTTCGCCGGCTCTATGCCATGGAGCTTCTCCTCGCGGGCAAAACGCAGGTGGCCATCGATCAGTTCGCGCAGGTGGCAAAGAGCATGGACACGGTTGACCCTAGCTTGAGAGCGAACAGTTTTCGAGCGCTGCAGCTGCTCCAGGCCACCGCTTACCTTCGGCTCGGCGAGGACCAAAACTGCTGCACGGTAGATGGGCCCGACGCCTGCCTAATCCCAATTCGTGGGTCCGGAGTTCACACGCGCAAGAATGGCTCGCTCAAGGCGATGGAGCTCTTCGCGCAGATATTGCGGGCCTATCCAGAGGACCATCGGGCGAAGTGGCTCCTGAATGTGGCGGCGATGACCCTTGGTCAATACCCCGGCGGCGTCCCCGCCAAGTGGAGGATCGACCCGAAGATCTTTACGTCGAGCTACGACATCGGAAGGTTTCCAAACATTGCCCCGCAGTTGGGCCTCAACCTCCTCGGCCTTGCAGGGGGAGCAGCGGTGGAGGACTTTGACGGCGACGGACATCTGGACATCTTCGTCTCGGACGCCGGTCTGAGCGCAAATCTACGCTTCTTTCACAACAATGGCGATGCGACGTTCACAGATCGCACCAAGCAAGCGAAGCTAACAGGACTGACGGGCGGGCTGAACCTCACCACGACGGACTACAACAACGACGGGCACACAGATGTCTTCGTCCTGCGAGGCGGGTGGATGGGCAAGGCCGCCATTTTCCCATGTTCGCTCCTCCGCAACAACGGCGACGGTACGTTCACTGACGTCACCAAGCAAGCGGGACTGATGAGAGTTGGACCCACTCAAACGGCAGTCTGGCTCGACTACGACAACAATGGACTGCTGGACGTGTTCATCGGATTTGAAGGGGAAGATGCCGCGCCGCACGCATGCGCGCTCTACCGCAACAATGGGGACGGCACATTCACAGACGCAGCGGTGCAGGCCGGCGTGAACGCCGTCGGTTTCGTGAAGGGAGTGGCAAGCGCGGACTACGACAACGATGGCTGGCCCGATCTGTTCCTCTCGGCACAGGGCAGCAAGGCGCTCTTTCGCAACAATCGAGACGGCACATTCACAGACGAAACGGCCAAATCAGGCATCAATGGTCCCGCTGCAAGCTTTGGCACGTTCTTCTTCGACTATGACAGCGACGGCTGGCAGGACTTGTTCGTGATGGACTACAGCATTCACCGCGTCGAGGAAGTGATGCTGGACATTCAGGGCATTCCGGTCCGGGGAGATCGGTCTCGGCTCTTTCGCAACAATCGCGACGGAACCTTTGCGGACGTCTCGAAGGAGGTACACCTAGACAAGCTGATCTGGGGAATGGGGCTCAACTTCGGCGACCTCGACAACGACGGATTCCCCGATATATACGCGGCAACCGGCAACCCGGAGCTTACCGCGCTCGTGCCAAACCGAATGTTTCGCAACGCCGGTGGCAAGGAGTTCCAAGAGGTCACCTACTCAGGCAACTTTGGCCACCTCCAGAAGGGCCACGGCGTCTCGTTTGCAGACATCAACAACGACGGGCAGCAGGACGTCTTCGTCAAGATGGGCGGCACATTCAGCGGCGACAAGGCTTTCAGCTCGCTCTATGCCAATCCCGGCCACAGCAATCGATGGCTGTGCCTGAAGCTGGAGGGCGTCACCACCAACCGCGCCGCGATTGGAGCTCGAATCAAGGTGACCGTAAAGACTCCTGACGGAATGCGGGTCACCCACACCACGGTGGGCTCCGGCGGAAGCTTCGGTTGCAATCCATTCCGGCGCGAGATCGGCCTGGGCGACGCCAGGTCCATCGAGACAGTGGAAATCTTTTGGCCGGTCTCCAAAACCACGCAGGTCCTGCGCGGCCTGGAGATGGACAGGTTCTACAATGTTCGCGAGGGCAGTAACGCGGCCGTGCCGCAGAAGATTAAGGCAACGCCATGGCCGACCACCAACGCGAGCCGGGGGCTAATTCACCTACGGAAGTAGCCCCGATCCCACTACTTCTTCGGTGCGCCTGCAGCTCGCTTCCACGGCTTGCCGTCCACGATCTCAGTCTGCTTCACCATGTTCGTACTTGTCAGCTTCCACTTTCCACCTTGCTTGGACCAGCCATCACGAAAGATCAGTGTGCCCGAGATCCTATGCTCCTTGCCTGCTTGTCCGTATTCCCCTGCGGCGTCCACCCTCAGCACATCTGCTGCCTGCTCGACTGTTGCGGAAGCCTTGTCGCCCTTTACGGTTAGCTTCACGACTCGGATCGTGTGTTTGTACGTCTTCCTCAGGCCCTTGTCTCCACCTCTTTTAATGGTGCTCTCCACGCCTCCGAGCATTGCGTCTCGAAGCTCTCCAGGCGCCATGACGTCCAGCAGCACCAACTTGAGGGCTTTAGGGCCAGCGACGCCATCCAGGCTCATAGCCTTCGCGAGCCTAGCATAGCCCGATTCGATTTGCTGATGAGCGGTCTGCTCCGCGAGAGCCGGCAGCGTGACACATGCGAGTACGACAAGGAATAGAAGCGAGGCTTTACAGCGACTTTCCCAGTGCAGCATGGTTGGTACTCCGATCTCTCAGCAAATGGGCATCGACGAGCAGCGAGTCGAAATTCACCATCGGGCTGCTTGCATCCTGCGCAGTCGCATGGAATAATACGTGTACAACACGTATAGAGGAGACCCATGCAAAGGAAGCTGACCGTAACAGTGGATGAACAGGTCTATGAAGGCTTGCACCGTGTGATCGGTCGCCGACGCATCAGCAAGTTCATCGAATCTGTGGTGCGCCCGCATGTGATTATGCACGACATGGAAGCAGCCTATCGGCAGATGGCGGAGGACGAAGAGCGGGAAGCCGAAGCGCTGGATTGGGCAGACGCCACGATACGGGACTCGGCAGTTGAGGCGCGGTGAGGTGTGGTGGGTCAACTTCGAGCCCAGTGTCGGCGGCGAGATAAAGAAGCAGAGACCAGCAATTATCGTCAGCAACGATGCCTCGAACAGACACTTGAACCGAATGCAGGTTATCCCACTAACCAGCAATGTAGATCGTCTCTATCCAAGCGAAGCCTACGTGATGGTAAACGGGCGGCAGCACAAGGCAATGGCGGACCAGCTGACTACCGCTAACAAGCGTCGTGCGGTTAGCAAGATTGGCGAGCTTTCGCATGAGGATATGGGCCGGGTAGAGACAGCAATTCGCATGCAGGTTGGTCTTCTGTGATTTGGCGCCGAGGCGCCGTGTACACTGCCAATTGCCAGGCTCCTGCTGTGCAGGCCGGTTTAGCTGCGCGGCCACCAGCAACCGGGACATCATGACCGTATACACTTCCGGCGAAAAACGATGGCGGCGACATTTGGGTGAATGTACTGGGAACAAGATTGGCCGCGCGAGCGACTTGTATACAACGCACTTCCATACTCCGCGGTCAACTCGGCTGTCCATAAGTAACTAGGACCGAGCTGTCCGGCGGGAACAGAGTGCGATGCACCATCGGGAGAAATAAGTGTCAGTACGAACGGACGAGAGGATTCACCGCGGAGGGGAGCCTATCATGCACGGCATCGACGACAATCCGGACAACGATGCCATGAAGGGTGCGGTACTGGGAGCTGTCGGCGGCGCAGCAGTTGGCGCGCTCGCAGGTGGACCTGTCGGTGCGCTCATCGGAGCTGTGGCCGGAGGCATCGCGAGCGGAGTCGGAGTTGCGGCGGTCGATAGGATAGACAATGACAATACGTTCTCCGGTCTCAATGACGAACCGACGCTAGACCTCAGGTCCGAGCGCAACGAAGCTAGGCGTAGCGACAACACACCTGGAATCCAAGCAATGCACGGAAACGTGAATGGCAATGGCGACTCGCGGACCGAGGAAGATAAGGCAGCGGATAGGATGGATTCCAAGTGGGTCGACGACACGTCAAATTTGGTGGACGATACGCCAATAAATGCAAGTGAGTCGGGGCGTGCACTCAGAAATGCAACGACCACAGGGAAAAAGGCTATGAATCTCAACACGCTCAACGAACTCTACATCAACGAGTTGAAAGATCTGTTCAGCGCGGAGACTCAAATCCTTCGGGCGATGCCGGACATTATTGAGGCCGCCACCGCGACTGACCTTAAGGCGGGATTTGAGGCACACAGGAAGCAGACAGAGATTCACGTGGATCGTCTCATCCACATATTCCAGCAGCTTGGAACGAGTCCGAGCGGCAAACACTGTAAGGGAATGGAAGGCATCATCGCCGAGGGTTCGGACCTCATCAAGGAGCGTCCAGACCCGCAAGTGCTTGATGCAGGGCTCATCTCAGCCGCACAGCATGTGGAGCACTACGAGATGGCCGGGTACGGGACGTGCCGCACCTACGCGCGGCTTCTGGGAGACGACGAAGCAGCCGACCTGCTTCAGACAACACTTGACGAAGAGCAGGCGTCGGACGAGAAGCTCACTCAGTTGGCGGTGGGGCACATCAACCTGGCAGCAGTGTAAACACCCGCAGACCGTCGGACAGGTCTGCTGGGTTAGGAACTCTCGCTCCCGCGCACGACATATGACACACGAAAGCCCTGAAGAGACACGTGTTTCGTATGTTTTGAGCGTGTTGGCATCGAGAGTACGCGAGGACATGGGTAGCCGGGCTTTACAGGAGAGTATTGATCTCCAGTATGTCCGGTCTATCCATGTCCGTTGGCGCTACTCCACGATCAATTGTGTTCGAACAGGCTTCTATTTGGCTAGCTTGTCGCTGACGCGCCAAGCGGCGGGAGCGTCTCCGTATCCGGCCAGATCTTATGGTGTGCGGTAGCCCGCTCAAACGCATGAGCGACGCGCAGAATGGCGTCATCCCGATAGAGCTGCCCAATGAACTCCACCATCTGAGGCAGGCCGTCCACCATTCCACATCGGGTAACTACCGTGGGATGGCCCGTGAAGTTGGTGTATCGGAGCGAGGGGCCGCTGAACGGGACTGTGACGTACAGGTCCACCTCCTTCATAGCCTCGGCCATCTCCTGCTGGAGCTTCATGCGCACGCGCATCGCCTGCAGATAGTCTGAAGCTGGAATCGTAGAGCCTACGCGGAACGTGTTAGGCCAATTGCCCTGCCCTTGCTGAGCAAGTTGATCGAGCTTGCCGCTTGAGGTGAGTTTCTGGAATGAGGCGGAAGACTCGACATCGATAATCATTGCGAGCGCGCCATAGCCGGGGTCGGTCGGCGGCAGCTTCACCGGGATAAACTTAACTCCCTGTCGTTCTAGGGTCGCCCTCACCTCACCATAGATACCCTTGCGGGGTTCCGATTTCTCGGTCGCCTCGAAGGCGGCGGCGTCGATTCCTACTCGCAGGTCAGTGAGCGGTTTAGTTGGATTCCACGAGAAGGGCGCATCCACCACAGTTCTATCGAGTCCGTCCGGTCCATAGATTGCGTTGAATACCATTGCGCAGTCTTCCACGCGTCGGCACATCGGACCGATCTTGTCCATCGTCCAGACGAGAGCCATGGCGCCGTAGCGTGACACTCGGCCAAAGGTGGGACGGAGGCCCGTTACGCCGTTCACTACCGACGGACTGACGATGCTGCCGAGGGTCTCCGTTCCTATCGAAAATCCTACTAGTCCGGCGGCGGTTGCGCTGCCTGGTCCTGCCGATGAGCCGCTCGAGCCGGTGCTTGGTTTCCAAGGATTCCGAGTGAGGCCGCCATACCACCTGTCCCCCATCGCCAGCTCGCCCATCGAGAGCTTGGCAACAAGGACCGCTCCAGCCTCCTGAAGCCGTCTGACGACCGTGGCATCGTAATCAAACACCTGGTTTTCATAAGGCTTGGCGCCGTAGGTTGTCCGAATCCCCTTGGTTGCAAACAGGTCCTTGATGCCGCATGGAATGCCATGCAGCGGACCTCGGTAGTTGCCCGCCGCAATCTCTTTGTCTGCTCTGGCGGCTTGCTCAAGAGCCAGTTCCGCAGTGAGTGTGACAACGCAGTTCAGGCGCGGGCCGAACGTCCGGAGCCGCTCAAGATACATCAGTGTAAGTGCAGTCGAGGTTACCTTCCGGGCCTTGATTAGGCGAGAGAGCTCGACGGCGGAAGCGAACGCAAGCGATTCTGGTGCGCCGCAGTATCTCAGTGCCGGCGCGGATGACAGTCGGAACTGGGATTTGCCCTTGGGCAGCGCAGCGCCGGGCAGCAACGGATGAAAGAGCGCGGCAGGCTCGACGCGATTGTCTAGTTCAACCGCACGAAGCGCCTTGAGCTGACCGCGCGTGGCGCCCAGCCGCCGAGCCATTAGGCTGCGTTCCGGCTCGCTGTACGACCGCCCGGCGACCTTGTCTGAGATTGCGATGTCGGCGGCTGAAATGGCGTCATCGGCTGGAGGCGTGGGTGTCTGCTGTCCAACGGCGCCTGCCGTCACCGCGCCGAGCGCCCTCTGCATCGCCTGTCGGCGAGTAATTCGCTTGGGTGATTGACCATCATTCTTAGACATTCAGGAGTCCCTTGGTACGGGTATTACGTATCGATTCGGAGATACCGTGAGCTATTCTTGAGTCATGCCTTCGTTCGCGTGAGTCTGAGTTCGGACTTCAGAGCCCAGAGCTTTTCGAGCCAGCACAATGAGGCCACCGGGACCGCGAACAACGGACACAAATAGACCCACTGCAGTAATCCCAATGCCCCAGGGCCAGAACGCAGGAGCACAATTGCCGCAGGAGTGCCAAGAGTCAGGCAGATCACGGCCGTCGCGAGACAGATGCGGATCCGCTTGCGCTCAACTACGCGCCATACCTCGAATCTGTCGCCGTGTGCCGCTCCGAGGCCTGTCGCATTCACCGCTGCCAATCAGCGTGCCCGGTCGCGATATGCAATGACGACGGCCAGTTGGATTGACGCGAAGGCCAATACATCTAAAAAGTGCATTGAAGCCGGTGCCGATCACGCAAGGTTATCTCCCCGCGGCTCCACCAGCGCGAATGCAATATATCCTCGCCGACGTCCGAATGATGAGCCGGTCCCCCGCTATTGCCGGAGTCGCCATGCACATGTCGTCTTCCGCAAGTGAGTTCGTGCGGACCAGCTCAAACTTGTCCGAGGCACGCAGCACGAATGTCTTTCCGTCCTCGTTTATGCAGAACACCAGGCCATTGTAGGCCCAGGGAGACGCCGTGAAGTGGCGGCCGTCCGGCAGGCGCTCCTTCTCAACAAGGGTCGCGCCCGTAACTGAGTTCATGCTGCCCACAAAGCCGAAATCAAACAGCACATGGAGCCTGCCCTGGTAGCTCAAGGTGCTTGGGTTATAGGGTGCGGAATCTGGCTTGCTCCAGGCAATGTACTCGCTGCTCGTCTTGCCTTTCGCAAGCGTGATGTCGCCCGATGCGCCTGGGCGTATCGCATAGATCGGTCTGGCCCGATCTCCCACGTAGCCCGAGGTAATGTAGAGCAGGCCGTTGTCGGCAAAGGGCGTGGCAATCGTAATGCTGGACATCCCGCTGAGCCACCAGAGCAGCTTCCCGTTCATGTCGTAGGACCGCACCATGCCGCTGCCGGCCGTCACAAGCTCGGCTTGCCCGTCGTGCTCCCAGACGTAGGGCGTGGACCAGTTGCTCTTCTCTTCCCGATCGATGCGCCAAACCTCCTTGCCGGTTCGCTTATTGAGCGCGAGGAGATACGACTCTTCGTCGTTGTCGTTCACCAGGTAGATGCGCTCCTTGTGCAGCACGGGCGAGGCGGCCGTGCCCCACCCATAGCGCGTCGGGTGCGGGTCCAGCCGCTTGCTCCATACCGGATTGCCCTTCATGTCGAAGCAGAAGAGCCCGATGTTGCCGAAAAGCGCATAGACTCGCTCGCCGTCCGTCACCGGAGTTTCTGAGGCGAAGCTGTTCTTCAGATGAATGGAGGTCTTGGGCTCACCCCGATGAACAACCTGCTCCCAGAGTGCTTTGCCAGTGGTGACGTCGAGGCAGATGACCTTCCAGACGTGCTCGCTGCTGGGGGGCTTGAGGCGCTCGCCGCCGAAGTAGAGCCCCTTCTTTGGCGGCTCGGACTCGGCGCTGTTCACCACCGTGGTCACAAAAAGCCGATTGCCCCACACGACGGGAGACGACCAGCCACGGCCGGGAATCTCGGCCTTCCAGGCTACGTTCTTGGTGGCGGACCACGTGTCGGGAAGATACTTGCTCGTACCCACGCCCAACGACTTGGCTCCACGAAACTGTGGCCAGTTCTGAGCGTGGGCGGGAATGGCAGGGACCAAAGTGACGCAAGTGACGAGAGAGACAAGGGTAGATTTGAACTTCACTGGGCGGTCCTATTCTTGGTTACTTGAGGCCACCGAGAACAATGCTCTTGGTGAAGAACCTCTGTGAACAGATAAAGGCAACAATCACCGGCATGATCACGAAGGTAGCTGCCGCCATCATCAGCGGAAAGCTCATCACATAGAGCCCGCTGGAGAGCGCCGCAACCGCCAGAGTGAGAGTTCGCATCTCCCCGCTCTTCACCACCAAGAGCGGCAGGATAAAGTCGTTCCACGCTCCCATGAAGGTGAATACCGCCAGAGTTGCGAGCGCCGGTTTGCAAAGCGGCAGCACGATCTGCCGGTAGATTCGCAGCTCCGTACAGCCGTCCATCCTCGCCGCATCCAGCAGGTCCTCCGGGATGGAGAGCATGAACTGCCGCAGCATAAAGATACCAAATGCGCCCGCAAAACCCGGCACGGTGAGCCCAAGGTAACTGTCCAGCCACCCAAGCTGCTTCAGGATGAGGAACGTGGGAATCATCGTCACCTGGAATGGAATCATCATGGTGGCGAGCAGGAGCATGAAGAGCAGGTCCCGCCCTTTGAACCTCAGGCGCGCGAATGCATAGGCCGCGAGGCTGTTGAGAACCAGGCTCACCACCGTCACGCTCACCGCGACCACTGCCGTATTGAAGAAGTAGCGCCCGAACGGCGCTATGTTCCACGCGTCGGCGTAGTTCGCCCAGACCGGCGGCCAGGGTACAAGTTGCGGCGGCCACGAGAAGACCTCGTCTTCGGGTTTGAGCGAGGTCGAGAGCATCCACACGAATGGGAAGATGGTGAGGAATGCCAGGCCGTAGATCGCCAGGTGCGCAAGAAGCCTCCACAACCGTATACCGGCGGAGGTCATGTCAACACTTCCACTCGGTCGCGATAGAACCGCCACTGGACAAGTGTGAGCGCCAGGACCGCCACGAAGATGACAACGGCTATGGCGGAGGCGTAGCCGAGCTCCACTCGGTCAAAAGCGACCTGCCAGAGATAGTAGACAATCACCCTGGTACGGTCCGCCGGTCCCCCTCCGGTCATCATAAAGACCGACTGGAACACCTGGAAGGCGCCGATGAACCCCATGATGGAGAGGAACATGACGGTGGGCATGAGGAGCGGAAGGGTGACATGGCGAACCTGCTGCATCCGGGAAGCTCCGTCGAGCCGCGCCGCCTCGTAATAGGTCTCCGGAATTCCCTGCAGCCCCGCAAGGAACACAATCACAGCAAACCCCAGGCCGTGCCACACCTGCATCAGAATAATGCACCAGAGCGCGGTGCGCGGGTCGTTCAGCCAGGCCGGCCCCGTGATGCCGATACCCTGCAGCACGGTGTTCACCACGCCGAACTTGGGGTTGAGCAGCCACTCCCAGACGAATGCTACTGCCACCAGCGAGATCACATTCGGAGCGAAGAAGAGCGTCCGCGCAAGGGCCTTGCCACGGAACCACTTCTCGTCGAGCGCGAGCGCGATAGTGAGGCCCGCGGCAAGGCTCAGCGGCACCGCTCCAAATGCGTACTTCAGCGTGACCAGCAGCGACGCCGATACTGTTGGGTCTGCAAGCAGGCGGCGGTAGTTGTCGGCGCCCACCCACTGCGCCGCATTCATGCCGTCGTAGCGCGTGAAGCTGAGCGCGATGCCCCAGATACACGGGACAACCTGGAAGAGCACGATGAGTACGAGCGCGCCTGCGACAAAGTCGTAGGCGGGATTGGTCCTGCGGCGGGACCGCGCGCTGATCGGCACTTGGAGAGTCTTCACACCTCAGTCCTTCAGCGCTTGCCGAAGTACACGCTTGGCGCCACAGCGCCAATTGCCAGCACTCAAGCTCAGCATAGGGTGATCTTTGGTCCCCCACCGCAATGGGCCGCGCCTGGAGCGCACACCGGCGGGGCACAGATTCCGCGCCTTGGGCAGGTCCATCACGACGGCAGGTCGTTCGCAGGAATTCGCGCTCCAGCCTGGAACTCCTTCTGAGGCCTGTTGAATTGCGTGAGCCTGAAGTCTTGCCTCTGATGCATACAACAGCGTCGGTCCAGGTCGATGTGGGCCGTAGAAGCCGAAACGGAGATTACCTGTGCATTGGATTGTTGCAGTTGCATTCAGCATCATCGCAAATCTTGGTGGGGCTGGAGGCGCGCCAGCGTCTCATCCCCGTCACTACGTCTTCTTCAATCGGGACCGTCACAGAATCGCGGACACCTCCTTCCTCCAAACAAAGGCTCTCGTTGGCGCGCAGATCAAGTACACCTGGCGAGAACTGGAGCCGGAGAAGGGCCTGTACGACTTCCATACAATCTCGCAAGACGTTGCATTCTTGACGTCGAAGGGAAAGAGGCTCTTCGTCCAGCTTCAGGACGCCTCGTTCGATAACATGATCGTGAACGTTCCTAAGTATCTGGTAACTGACGCTGAGTACAACGGCGGCGCCAATCAGCAGTTCAGCATCCCAAACGATGACGAAACGAGAGCAAATCCTGCTGGGTGGGTAGCAAGGCGCTGGGACCCGGCTGTGCGCGAGAGGTTCCACAAGCTGCTTGTTGCGCTGGGCAGAGCTTTCGACGGCAAGGTCGAGGGCATCAACATGCCGGAGACCGCAGTCGATTTCGGCGAGAGCGGTCGGCTGTTCCCAAAGGGCTTCACTCCCGCCAAGTACCGCGATGGTCTTCTCGCCAGCATGGCGGCACTGAAGCGGGCCTTTCCGAAGTCGGTCACTATGCAGTATGCCAACTTCATGCCCGGCGAGTGGCTTCCCGGCAGCGACAAAGGCTATCTGCGAAGCGTTTACCAGAGGGCGCGAGAACTGAAGGTGGGCGTTGGAGGTCCGGACCTGCTGCCGCAGACTCCCGGTCAGATGAACCACTGTTACCCTCTCATTCAAGCATCCTCCGGCAAAGTTCCAACGGGAATCGCTGTGCAGGCCGGCAACTTTCAACGCAAGAATCCTAGAACTGGACAGCCCATCACGGTCGCGGAGATGACGGCTTTTGCCACGGACTATCTCCAGGTGACCTATGTCTTCTGGTGTACCGAGGAGCCGTTCTATTCCCGGCGAGTGATTCCATTCCTACAGGCGCAGCCGAAGCAGAAGTCTGCGAACAGAAATCGGGCGCAAGGCGATCGGAAGGCGTCGCGAAGCGGTGCAACCGGAGTGGACCATTCCTCGTAGTACGGTTGACCGCCGAGCATTCGCACTCGCTCGGCGCAAAGGAACTGAATATGTCGGTAACACAAGACGGTGTTGCCAAGAAGGTGTGGAAGCAACTTCAGTGGGTGCTCATTTTCGCGATACCCATCGTCGAACTCGCGACACTTCTGTGGCTTGCGAATCGAATCGGGGATGCCATGACCGTGCTGCTCGTGATCGCCTCAACCGCACTGGGACTACTGGTGGTTTGGGCAGAGTCTCGGGGAAGCGAATCGATGGCGGCGGCGGTCAAGGAGTATCAGGCAGAACATGGCGGAGACGCGAGGATTCCTGCGGAGGTCGTTGTGCCGCACATGATCAGGACGTTCATCATGTTCTTTGCCGCAGTGCTGCTATTCATTCCCGGATTCGTGACGGACGCGGTGGCAATCGTGATGCTTATTCTTCTGCGATTTGGCCGCGTGGGCGGATGGATGGAGCCGGGCGCGCGCAAGGCGCATGAGCGGGGCGAAGATGCAAAGCAGAAGCGGCGCGACGCTGGCGAGACTGTAACGGGCTTTGGCTGACGGGTCGACTAGCCGTTGGTTCAACGGCAGTAGGTCCCCCTGCTCATCTCGCGAGATTTGCAGGGCAGTAGAGAAGGAGCAAGGCAGGCAGCCGTG